>JAIOHN010000444.1 GCA_019912985.1 Anaerolineae bacterium
GTGCAGATGAGCGACTCCACAAATGGGCGCAGACGCTGTTGGCGCACTTGCATGTGCAGATCACTGATTACACCACGCCGCACCATCCAGGCGACATAGAGTAGGGGCAGCAAACAAACCAGCGAACCATAGACCAGCGCCCAGGTGAGCGCCTGCTGTTGTGTTTCCGCATCTCGAAAGGCGATCGGAAAAGCCATGATCGCCCAGATCATCGGCGGACTGAGCAGGTTGGATACCAATCTTGCCCATGAGAGTCGTTCACGTGTCATTGGCTCTGTCTCCTCGGACCACTACCCTCACATCATAACGTGAATATGTTAATTTTCGCCTGTGTTCCCTTTAAGAACAGCGCGATGGGGTATTGTACCACTTTCTGCGGGGGATTCTTGATGTGGCACTTTTATGGAATCAGCCTCAGGAGCAGGGCTTTTCGGCTTGAAAAACCGATTCGGGTGTGTATAATGATGGCCGTTGTCATTACAGTCAATTTGATTGTTCGACCAACGGCCCCATAGTTCAGTGGCAGAACAGAGGCCTTTTAAGCCTTGTGTCCTAGGTTCGAATCCTAGTGGGGTCACCAGATAGGACGTAGTCCGAACATTGACCAGCCTTAGTGCTGGTCTTTGTTTTTCCCTGAACCGCTGCTCCACCATTATCCTGAACCCGCTTGGTGACGTGACGCAGGTATGAGAATGGGGGGAGTAACTCCAGCCGGATGATAGTTCCCTCCGGGTTGACCACAACCCGCTCGACCATCTGGCGCAGCAAGTCTTTTTGATCGCCACGCTCCAGCTTACTATACAGTATACCCACTTTTGCAATTATCGTGAGTGCGGCATCCAAATTCCTGATGTGGAAGGTCTGCTTTTGTTGCAGCGCCTCCAGGTTGATCTGTAAGGTACGGCGTCGATCCTGCCATTCCGCCCACAGGTTGTCCCACACGCGTTCCGTGATCTTACCCGCTGCATACAGTCGCGCCGTTCTCGCTTCTTCTTCATCAACAGCTCGCAGTGCCGCTTCCAACTCTTCACGTTCAGATGGGCGCAGGTGTCCCAACTTACGTGCCAATTCGTCCGTATAACTCTCTCGAATCAGCGGGATCAGATCAGGGTCAACCTGGATACCCATAAGGGCAACCGGAATCTGATCATCAATAGTGCTGCACAGAATGTTCACATTGCTGCTTGGAACACAGTAGTAGGCAGTTCCACCGCCCGAGCGGCTCGCGTTGGATGTCGATCCAGTTAGCTTGACAGGTTTTGTCCCACCAGGCAAATCGACATGGATCAATCCTTTCAACAGATAGTCATGCTTGCGCTTGACGACCCGGTGGCGATTGCGCCGCGCTAGAATCTCCAGTCCACGCTCAAACTCCTCGGTTGTCAACAAGGGCTGCCACTGCCCGCGCACTGTCTTGGGCGGTATTCCCGCCTTGTCGCTCACGACCCATCCGGCATAGAACCAGTTGTGGAAGATATGCGATAGTGTGTTCTTATTGACCTTACGCCTGCCGTTGGATTTGACTTCTACGAAAGGACGTCCACTGCGGTAAGTGTAACCACGCGTGTGGAGTTCCTCACAGATGTCCTCCAGAGTCATGCGATCTTCAAGCAACAGATCCCAGGCCAGACGCCAGATGTGAATACGATCCGGGTCTTGTTCGACCCAGCGGCTGTACTTACCATTCTGAGTTTTGACCAGCACATCGGTCTTTTCTTCGCAATTCATGTAGCCATCCGGGGGCATACCCACGAATCCGCCACTGCGGAGTTTGGCGTGCAGACCACCGGTCACACGCTGACCGAGCTTGATGGATTCGCGACGTGCAAGCGTGAAGGAAAGGCTGACAAGAATGCGGTCATCCGGGTCGATCGGATCGAGATCGGGATAATCGGCGAAGCGTACTGCGATACCCAATTCATGCAGCGCGTCGATGGCGACCAGCGCCTCGGTGTCGTTGCGTCCGAAGCGTTCCGCATTTTCGACCGCCACATGCGAGAAGTGTCCAGCCCGCGCATCTTCCAGCATCTGCTGGTAACCGGGGCGATTATCCGCATAGCGTCCGCTGAGATTGTCGATGTACTCGTTGTACACCGGCAGATCGGTGCGCTCGAAGAGCGACCGCTCGATGGCATGGCGCTGGCGGCGCTGGGAGTTCTCCGGGTTTTGCGCTTCTTCGCTGCTGGTTTTGAGATAGACAGCCCAACCCGATTTCGGTGGCAGCCGTTTGCTGTTCCGACGACCCATGAAATGATTTTTCTTCCGACTTTGCTTCAGCTTACATGAAAACGCTGTGCCTGTGTTTTTCGCCGCGACGGTGATACCCGCTCGACTGGTTCTACAGGCTGCACCTGCCGCCCATTCTCGGCAGCAGTCGGTGTATCGTCCTCGCCGCGAGCGAGGATCTCCGCAACCCGAATGACACGCAGCAGCATATCCTCCGGCTTTTTCTGATTCGATCTAGCGGACATGAGGCATCACCTCCGGCTGCAGTTCAGGCAGTGCCGCTGCAATCCACGTATACAGATCACCGCCACCCAGATAGAAGTCGGTGATGTCCTTGCCTTCAGGTAGCGACAGCGGCTTGAAACGTGGCGACAGCTTGAGCAGGCGTTCCGCCCCACGCCGTCCGGCTTCATCGCGGTCGTAGGCGACCAGGATCGTGCGGTGTCCGACCAGCTCACCGTACCAGCGTGCCGTCAGTCGGGGTGCCGCACTGCCTAGTGTCGCCGGTGAGACAAGGCAACCCGCTTCCTGCTGTACGAGCAGCGTATCGAACTCGCCTTCACAAAACAGCGCGACCTGGTTCGCGTGC
>JAIOHN010000445.1 GCA_019912985.1 Anaerolineae bacterium
GGCAGAAGGGTTAACGGGTGATTTCTCAGGCCGTCCGTCAATACAACTGCCGCAGCGAAATGCCTTCGCTGACCAGCCCGACCAGTCCGGTCGCCACGTTGATGACCAGATAGACGCCATGCACAAACAGCGCGAAGGCGATCACGGTATCGCGGGCGTCGCCATAACCGGATGCATTCAGCGCCAGCAAAATGGAGAGTTCGAACGGCCCCAGGTTGCCGGGCGCAGCGGGGACGGCAATCGCCAGTGAGCTGGCCGCAATATACAGGAATGTCGCCGACCAGGTGGCATCCGGGAAAAATGATCCCAGCAGGAAGTAGCCCGCCCACAGCGACAAAATCCAGCTTACCGCCGTATAGCCCACCGCGCGAAATAAAAGTGCGGGATCGGTCAGCGGTTGCAGGCCATCCAGAAAATGATTGAGCCAGCGCGAGAGCTTTTCCTGCAAGGTGGGTTTCTGGCCGGCGAAGCGTGACAGGAGGCGAAATGTCACGGCCAACATCTGCTGCGCCAGCGCCCGCTGCCGGGATAACAGCACCAGCACCAGGAATCCGACTACCGACATGATGGTCGTGAAAACACCGGCAGTCTGGATTTCCGCTGGCAGCGGGCCGGATGCCAGCGCCAGCCCGATCACCACCACCAGCGCCAGCACGTCCAGCAGGCGTTCCACAATGATGCTGCTGACGGTCTGGAAGATGGGCAGCGCGCCTTCACCGCGTGACACCAGATAAGCCCGTGCCGCTTCCCCCATACGGAAGGGCAGGAGGGCGTTCATCATGTAGGCGATGTTCATGATGCTGAAGGCGCGGATCAACGGGAAACGATTTCCCAGCAGCGCGCGCCAGCGCAGGGCACGCGCGCCCAACCCGACCAACAGCATGAGCAGCGCCGGAACCGCGTAGATATAACGTGCCTGCCGCAGGGCAGCGGCGAATGCGCCCAGATTCACCTGCGTAAAAATCAGGTAGAAGATGAAAAGGGTGATAAGCACACCCACCAGGGGCAAAACCCAGCGCCGATTTTGTTGTGCGGTTGTCGTCAATCATCCTCCCTGTTGGAATCCACCATTGGACATCACCGGAGCGTGTCATACGGGATGATGATGACGCGCTGTCTATACAAGTAACAGTATATTTTACGGTTGTCCACAATGAGCGTTTAGATTCCGGTAAAGTTTGCCACCCGGCACATCGGCTAAATAAGCCAGATCGACGCGGGTGTGTAAGACTTCATACGATAGGCTGTCGAGCATCAAAAATCGGGATTTGATGGGAAGCGGCTGGTCAGCGGGCGCGACAAAGAAAGAGATGCCAAAGCCTGCCGGGACGAAGGCGCTGCGATTATCCAGAAATTCGGCCTGGGTTAACAGGGTGTTGCACCAGGGATCGGCCTCCGCATGATAAACCAGATTTTGCTCAAATGGAGCCTTCAGACGTTCGACTTGCTCCGGTGTGTAAGGGCTAAAATTCGGGCTGAAAAACTGGTCATATTCCGCAAGAAATATCCCCGCGCCGAGCAGACCGATGGTCATAACGGCCAGAACCAGCCGGTAACTTTTAAAGGCAATGAGCAGCATCGCGCTCAACAGGATATGCGGGGCGAATACCCGGTAATAACCGTTGCTCAGGTAGAAAATGAGCGACGCGCCCAGGATCGACAGCAGGTTATAGAGATGAAACAGCCATTGGCGCGACCCTGAAAAGGAAACCCCGGGTAGGGAGACGGATTTCAGAAAAAACCGCCCCCCAAACAGGAGGCATAAAAGCAGCACGACAAACTGGACGTATTCAATGGTGTTCAGTTCCAGCAGACGGATATCGGCGATCCTGAACATATTGTCGAGGTTGATTTTGACCGCGTTCCAGATCGCCTCCAGGCCAGCAAGGGGCGATGAAGAGACCAGCCCCATCCGCCTGAAAATCGAATTGTTGCCGGGTGCGCTGGTGGTCTGGAAAATCATCGTGACCACGACAGCCAGGATACCGCTGACGACGAGCGATCCCAGCAGCTTCGGCCACGTCCATTTTTTCTGGCTCAGGATGAGGAAGGGCAGGAACAGCAGCGCCCAGGAAAAACGC
>JAIOHN010000446.1 GCA_019912985.1 Anaerolineae bacterium
GTCGCGTTCTACCGCCTTGAAAGTCTTGATCCACTGCGAGTCACCCTCAAGGCACAGGATGGCCCCAGTGCGATACAAACTGTTGCGCCAAAACATGCCAGCGCCGATGACATCATGACCTGGGTTGCCAAGAATCGGCAAAGTCGGATTGCCGGGCCGGGAGACAGCCCTAACCATCCGCTGGTGACAAAAAACCGCTTTGGCGCAGTCGCCTGTGTGCCGGTGGTATTCAGCAGCACCTACTATGGCGTACTGGTCGCCTTCCGTGAAGCCCCTGGTTCGATTGACCAGGAGAATGTAGTCATGCTTGAGCTGGTCAGCGCACAACTGGCCGCAGCGGTTTCCCGTGAAATTGTGAGTTAGATCAAGCGCCTATAATGCTCGGAGTGCAGCTTCCAATCGGTCAATTTCTTCGTGGGTATTGTAATGTGCCAGTCCCACACGGACCATACCCTGCGCTTCATGATCCAGACGCTTCATAATTTCCACAGCGTAATAATTGCCATCCCAGACATAGATATGCTGCGCAGCCAGCTGTTCAGCAATGGCATGTGGCGTATAACGATCATGGACGAACACCACAGTGGGGACGCGCTGCGCAAGATGATCTGGATGGGTGATGCCTGCGATGTGGACGCCGTCGATGGATTGCAGCATCTCGATCAAGTGCGTCACCAGTTCCCGTTCGTAGGTGCGGATGGTTGCCATCCCCTCCTTGAGATGTAGACGGTTTTCATCCAGGCCAGGGAATTCGCTGGCATAGGCCGTGCCATACTCACGGCCAATCCAGGCTAAGTACTCCAGCGCTGCCCCTACCCCCGCGATCGTCTCAAAGCTGGCTGTACCAGTCTCCCAACGGTGCGGTGGCTTGTTTTTTGCAGGCCGCACCTTATAAGCAGGCAAACTCGCAAGCAGATCATAGCGCCCCCACAGCAGGCCGATATGTGGCCCAAAGAATTTGTAGGCCGAACACAACAGGAAGTCACAGCCAATCTGCTGGACATCAATCGGAATGTGTGGTGCGCTCTGCACTGCATCAACGATATACAGCGCTCCAGCAGCGTGGGCCATGTCTGCGATCTGTTGAACAGGATTAATCGTGCCAACAGCGTTTGAAGCATGGCAGGTAGCGACAATCCGTGTTTTGTCTGTCAGTGCGGCTTCCAGGCTATCCAGGTCTAGCGTACAGGCTGGTGTGACAATATCCGCCCAGCGCACTACCAGGCCATGATCCTCGGCGATACGCCGCCACGGCTCGACATTGGCATCATGGTCCATGCGTGTCAGCACAATTTCATCACCGGGCGAAAGTGTCTGCCCTAGCGCCCGGCTGAGAGCAAACATCAGCGTCGTCATATTTGGCCCGAACACAATTTCATCCGGCGACGGGGCATTCAAAAAATCTGCCGCGTTGCGCCTGGCCCACTCCACCATCGCATCACTGCGCTGGCTGGTGGAAAATGCACCCCCAGAATTGGCATTCATGTGTGTGTAATAATTAACGACCGCATCAATCACCTTTTGTGAAACCTGCGTTCCAGCAGGGTTATCAAAAAACACGGGAAATTGCTGGCTTCCACCAACCACCTGGTGAAGCGCCGGAAACTGAGCGCGCACTGCTTGTATATCGAAGTCCATAGCACCGCATCCTTTCACGTAAGCGGCTCCAAGTCTAAATGATTGTGTATAAGGTTGCGAGATAAAAGCGGGTAAAATAGGCAATTGGGATTTATTCACTCCTGTATGATGGGAGCCATGCTGTTTTGACTGATCATATCAACTTGCTATTACAAAACCGGCTGCTGACCGAAGAGGTAAAGCGCCGCGTAGACCAGCTCGCAGCGATCAACACTGTGGCTGCCACAGTCAGCCAATCGCTCGATCTTGACCATACGCTGAACACCGCGCTGCAAACAGTCGTCGCAATTGTCGGGGCCGAGGCTGGCGGCATCAGCCTGATTGATGAAGATGCACAAGAAGTTGTCCTGCGCGCGCAGCACGGGTGGCAGCAGGATTTTGTGACAAGCCCGATGCGCATTCCCATGGGCAAAGGCATGTCTGGCGATGTCATCCATAATGACCATGTGGTTGTCAACAATCATTTGGATGAAACCCAGGCGCTCGCAATTCCCAGTTTTCATAACGAGCGATTCCAGTCGATTGCAATGGCCCCCATGCACGCACGCGGCAGCATCATCGGCATCCTCAGCATTATGAGCAGCACCATCGGGAGCTTTAGTGATGATATTGTCAGTGTACTGGAAGCGATTGCCGATACAGTGGGAGTCGCGATTGATAATGCACGGCTGTATGAAACCACGGTGGAGGAACAGAACCGGCTGAGTGCAGTTCTACATTCGACTGCCGATGGTATTATTGCGACCGACCAGAGCGGACGCATCCGGCTGATTAATCACGCAGCAGAAGCGATGTTCAGCCTCGACCCAAACAAGCTTCTCAAAACCCCACTGCGCGAAATCCCGATTGATCCACAGGTACGTGATCTTTTGCTGCGCGCCCTTTCACCATCCTATGAATCCGCACCCGAAGCACTCGAAGTTCGCTTAGAGTCAGGGATTATTCTTTCCATTGTCGTCTCGCGCGTGCATGTCGAGCAGCATGTCAGCCAGGACACGCTGACCGATGGATGGGTGATCGTGCTGAAAGATGTAACTCACCTGCGGGAAGCGGAGATAGCGCGGGCGCAGTTTATTGAGGCGGCGGCACATGACATGCGCAATCCGCTCAACGTCACCTTGAATTCGCTGTTCATGCTGCGCGAGATGGTCGACAACAGCGACTCACAGACGGATGAAGTGATCGAACTCGCACTCAGTGGGGCCAGCCGGTTGCAATCGCTCATTGATGGTTTGCAAAAGATCGAGCAGATCGAAAGTGGGCTGGGGATGGATCTTACAACGATTGATCTCCGCGAACTGGCTGGCGAAATTAGCGCCCAGATGCGCCCACTGATGCAGGCACAAAATGTCATGTTCGACCTGGAAATCGAAGATGGATTGCCACCCTTATACGCCGACCGCGATTTGATCCGACGGGCGGTGATCAACTATGTGGAAAACGGGATCAAATATGGACAAAGTGGCGGAACGATCCGGCTAGCTATCTTCACTCAGCATGATCGGCTGCATATCGAGGTACAGGATCAGGGGCCAGGCATCCCACCCGAAACGCAATTACACCTGTTTGACCGCTTCTATCGTGCGCCGGGTACGGAGAAAATCTCCGGCACAGGACTCGGATTAGCAATCGTGCGTTCCATCGTCCAGAAGCATGGTGGGACTGTCTATGTTCGCAGCCAGCTTGGAGAAGGCAGCATCTTTGGTATGCACTTCAATCTGGACGCCCTTCACCAGCATCCTTAACGCTCAATTGCCGCACGGATCTGCTGTGCCAGACTGCCGAAGTCATCACCATAGGCCATTTGCAGGCTGCGCGGACGAGCAAGCAAGACGGGGAAATCCCCAACAATTCGCCCAGGTCGCGAACTGAGTACCAACACGCGGTCAGACATCAGAATGGCTTCGTTAATGTCATGGGTCACCATCAGCGCGGTCTGCTTCTCATGCTCCCAGATCGACAACAGATCGAAGCTGATACGTTCGCGCGTCAGTGCGTCAAGCGCGCCAAACGGTTCATCCAACAGTAACACCGAAGGTCGCTGTACCAGGACACGACCAATGGCTACGCGCTGCGCCATGCCGCCGGAAAGTTCGCCGGGGTAAGCTCTCGCAAATTCAGCCAATCCCAGTGATGGCAGCAAGTCGTCTACCAACGTATATCGCTTTGTCTGCGACATCCCTGCAAGTTCGAGTGGCAGCGCGATATTATCCCGCACGGTTCGCCAGGGCATGAGGTTCGATTCCTGGAACATCAGGCCAACATCGGTAGATGGTTCCCGAATCGGCTTTTTATCCAGTAATGCTTCACCACTTGAAGGCGAAACCAACCCGGCTAGAATACGAATCAGGCTGCTCTTGCCAGAACCGCTCGGCCCTACCAGTGAGACGAATGAGCCAGAATCAACCGTAAAAGTCAATGGACCAAGCGCCTGAATGGCTTCTCCATTGACCGCTTTATATCGTAGGGTGAGATTTCGTACGCTTAAACGCATCAGTACACGCTAGGAAAGGCGTTCCACCGAAAATCCATCACCCGAATCTGATGTGAGATCCACCACCACTTCATGGCCGCCATAACCATCCACCAGATCATGCGCACGCACAGTCACAGTATCGACATCAGAGGGGATCACAATGTCGCTCTGGCTGCGCGTAAAAGGCTGTTCCGTCTCATGCGGATGCAGCAGCAGACGGGTAAAAGGACTTTCCGGGTCAGGTTTTACAACTGACCCGTCCGGCAGCACAACATCCCAACCGTTAGCGTAATCCTCCCAGCCAGTGTCGGGATGCACCACAGTAACGTGAAATGTCCAACTGTTATCGGCCACCTCCACCGCCTGGACATCCACAACATCCGCATTAGCGGATATTGCTTCAGGCAAAAACGCATTGCTATAGGCCGCTGACAGATCAATTTCCTCGGGAACAAAACCCATAGTCAGCAGCACTTGCTGTGTCGTTTCCCATGAAGCAGGATCGGTATAGCCGAGCTGGTCAGCATCCCAGAGATCAATTGACGCAAGCAGCACCTCAAATTGGAGCAGCGACTCGCCTTCAAAGGATTCGCTTAGACGATCAAGCAGTGCCTGACGGCTTTCAGCGATGGCCGCACGATCGGAGTTGGTCGCCAGGAATTCACTCTGACTTTCAGCTTCCTGCTCCAATGCAGTGCGAAAATCATCATCTAGGGGAAGATTTTCAACATACGATGCGCTTAACAGATAAGCCTGCGCCGGGTTGTTGATGACGTCCTGCAGTCCAGCATCAAACGCCTGCACGACAGCACGAACACGCTCAGGGTTATCCTGAATCATCGCATTGCTGGTCACGATGCCGTTGGAGACCATATCCGCAGCATCTGACACCGGGAACACTTTCACGCCAGTGACATCCCCGCACTCACCGGCATCCGCCTGCTGCTGAATCTGAAGCGGTTCGTTATTCGTATAAATCACAGCCGCCTCAACAGCACCCAGGCAGAAAACTTCCGGCGCGTTGTAGCCGATCGCTTCCAGCTGGATATCCTCTTCGCGCATATCGTTTCCAGATAGCAGTGCAATCAGGCCGCTGTAGCTGGCACCAAAGCGTCCCGGAATGCCCACGTGCCGCCCAGCTAAATCCTTGACGGTTTGAATATCACCGTCATCAGGGACAACAATCCCCACCGGATACTTCTGGAACCATTCATAAACAAATACGACATCACGCTCATTCGCGCGCGCTTGAATGATTTGTTCACCGCTGACAATGCCAAAATCCACATTCCCGACAGCAATGAGATCAACCCCATCAGGCTCATCACCATGCTGGATATTCACATGCAGACCCGCATCTTCAAAGTGGCCGTTTTCGATGGCTGCATAGACCGGCGAAAACTGGATGTTGGGGATGTATGTCAGGAAAAAAGAGAGCTCGTCTGACTGTGCGCTGGCACCAGAAA
>JAIOHN010000447.1 GCA_019912985.1 Anaerolineae bacterium
TCAGCGCACCCACCCCGCATTCGGTACGCGGTGGACCAAGCTCCGCTGAAAGGGCCAGTGATGGAAGCACGCCGCTGATATTGAGAACATTTGGGTTCATAGACTCTTGTCCTTTTCTAATCGGGCTCCACCTGTATTCAATTTATGCCAATTGGTAACGCAGCACCAGCATATCCTGGATAAGAATGCCATTCTCATAAACTGGCGCAGCGAAGTAATCGAAATAATCCTTCCGCACCGAGTCCATACGGAAGCCGCATTTCTGGTAAAAGGCGATCTGATCTATACCTGCGTTAGCTGTCCCCACCAGTACACAATCGACGCCGCGCTGCCGTGCCTCCTGGAGGACAGTGGCGACTGCCGCTTTGCCATAGCCTTTGCCGCGCTGTGAGGCATCAACCGCGATGTAGATGATCTCGCTCTCGTCAGGCTGCCAGTGCACCAGCACGGCACCAATAGGGATTTCATCTTTCTGAATGAGATAGCCGTTATAGGCCTGGTCTTCAACCAGACTGCGGACGCGCGCCGGGGATTCATCTGCTTCCAGCAGAAGCGAGACCAGCAGGGGGATGTTGGTCGATGGTGTGAGACGAAGTGGTGCTGACTGATCCATGTAGGGCGACCTTTGGATGTGGGGTCGTCTGAGCACCGTTCCCACGAATACAGGCACCCACACTTAGCACGGACGCGATTGACAATCCGGCTCAACCCTCCAGGTGATTAAGCACAGGGTAGCAACTTTTGGGGAATCGTGTCAACAAATGTGGTCATACGGTAACAATTTCGTAATGATCGACATCCCCGCTGAGCGATACTGGGGTTCGCTTTTTTGTGCTACGATGAAATCGGCAACTGTGTGTAGGTACTCGTGGGTGTGATGACGAAATTGCCAGATTCTTTTGAAACTGAACGACTGTATATTCGTATACCCAATCCTGGTGACAGCGTGGATGTCTACGAAGCGATCCACGAATCGCGTGAGGCACTCCGCACATGGATGGGCTGGGCGCAGTACGACTATACGCGCAAAGAGGCCGATAACTACATCCGGCAGGCCATCCAGCGTTTTCGGAATCTGCACGAGCTGCACCTGCTGCTCTTTCGCAAAAGTGATGATGTGATGGTGGGCAGCAGCAGCATCCACAGCATCAACTGGGAGGTGCCGCGCTTCGAGATTGGCTACTGGGTGCGGACTTCCTGCCAGGGCAACGGCTATATCACCGAGGCTGTCAGGGGACTGACGACTTTCGCTTTCGATCAACTGAATGCCGTGCGGGTTGAAATCCGCTGCGATGTGAATAATCAGCGCAGCGCCGCCGTGGCGGAACGGGCAGGCTACACGCTCGAAGCGCGTTTACGCCATCACCGCCGTGACATGCACGGCCGCCTCTCCGATACGCTAATCTACGTGCGCTTTCCTGATTCTCAATAGCGGAACCTAATCATCTTCAATAAGGGTATAGTATTGCTCATGTCGGGTTAAAATCCCGATCTGATGTAGCTCCTCAAGTACAGGAAAAACAGCATCTTTAATTGGCCCAAAAGAGGGGGAGGGTTCTTTGTTTATTCCTAATACATTTTGTAACCATACTCGAATGTATGAAATGTTTTTATCTTCTACACTCAAATGAAGTTGCCATTCAAGATGGTTGGCAAACCAGAATCGATCAAATCTCATAATGTCCCCAGTATCCCACTCAATAGGTTCACCCGTGATTTTGTGAGTTAATCGGCAGCCGTCCCCATGTAAAAAGTATTCCCACGATCCCCATTCACCTATTGCTGGTTTGCTCTTGTATTCTAGCCTTAACCGCGCCCATTCCTCAGGTGTACCTTCGTTCTCGGTACGCATTACTAAGTCAGGGCGTAAAGCTCTCATTGCTTCCAGAACGATGCGCTGTCGCTGTATAAATTTCTTGATCAGCGCGTAAATGGCTGCTTGAACAGGATTCATTACCACCCCACTTTTTAATAGCGGAAATAGAAGAAATCGCGCGCCTGGCTGAGAAAAACATCCATCGGGTTGCGATTGTCCGTCAGGACAACGCCGTCAGTAGGCAGCGATTGCACGTCCACACCCTCCAGCGGGGAAGGCGAGGCGATCAGGATGATGTTCTGCGAGTGTTCGCCATCAGCCGGGGATGATCCAGCAT
>JAIOHN010000448.1 GCA_019912985.1 Anaerolineae bacterium
GACATTGGTGCTGTCATTGGTGCTGTCGCTGGGTTTCTACGCCCTGGCAATCCTCAACGTGTATTTTAGCTCCTTAACCTTCTACCAGCCGATCAACTTGCTTGACATCGCGATCATCGTGCCAATCATCATGGTGGTGTCTATGCTGCCGCTGACGTTTAACGGCATTGGGGTTCAGGAATGGGCCTATGTGCTGCTGTTTGGCTGGATTGGCGTGCCAGAAGCAATTGGCCTGTCAGCGATCTTACTGATCCGCGTGAATACCATGATTGCTGCCTTGATCGGCGGTGCTGTTTACCCACAAATTCGGCTGCGTAATCAGAATGCGAATGTCGAGTCGGGCAATCTACCCACGATGAACGCCACCAAATAGAACCGCATTACGGCTCCAAATCCTGGGGTGTGACTGCTACATATAGCGGCAGATGATCTGATTTACCCGATACCGACAGGACATGTGCTTCCACTGGTTGGATGCCATTGTTGAGAAACACGTAGTCCAGGCGGACGACCGGAATGGTCAGCAATCGTCGCAGAGGCCGTGGAACGACATCCAGATCCGGTTCAGCAGCCGGAAATGTGAAGCCCATGCCCCAGCCTATTTGATGGTAAGCATCGGTATACGTCTGCGTAATGAGGCGATAGCTGTCGGACTGGTCGGACATATTGAAATCGCCCATCAGAATGGCCGGGTCGGTTTCCTGATTTGCGCGATCTAGCAGCGCCTGCACCTCTTCTCGATGGCGCGAAAATCCACCTGCGCTGATGAATGGGTAGATGGGGCGGGTATTGTAAATGATGATCTGCTGTCCGTGAAAATCGAGCGCGACGCGCTGATGTGCACGGTGAATGCGCCAGTATTCTTCCGACAGGATCGGATAGCGGCTGAACACACCCATACCGACGGCGAAAAAGCCTTCTTCGGTGTGGGTGTAATAGTAAGGATAGATTTCACTCAAGGTTGCTTCAAGATAATCCGCCACCTTTGGACTTAGTTCCTGCACCGCGACAAAATCCGCATCGGCTTCAAGGATATTGGCAGCCAGTTGTTCCGGGTTGGCTTTCTTTGAGGTCAGGTTGTAGGTCAGCAAAGTGAGCTGTGGTGTGTCGTCAGGAAGGGCAGCCGTCACCACCGGGTCGAACATGACACCATACGAAACCACAAATGTCACCAGCGCGGGGAGCAGTGCCAGCGCTGCCAGATAACGCCGTGCCAAGAGGCAAATCGGCAGCAGAAACAGCGTCGATATGAGCAGCAAATGCACGCCGCTGTTGAACCAGGCGATAATGGTGTAACGCTCAGTGAGTCCGCGTGCGACCAGAAAAAATGTAATCCCCAACCCGTAGAGGATAATGAGCACAAAAACGCTGTTATATAAAAGGGGCTTCCAGCGAGGTTTGCGTACTGGAACGACTGTATCCGCTTGCACTGTAAATCCTCACGCTTCGATGTCATGTTCTCCATTTTTATACCGGAAGCGCCTTACACCAACCCAAAGGTGCCTGAATTGCCTTGACGAGATGCACCTCTATCCGTCTTTCCGATGACAAACGTCACCGTTCGGTTCTGGGTGATTGACAGGCAGAATGAACAGCGTTACGTTGTGCGTATCTGGGGTGTCTGATTTGGGTGAGTTCTGGCTGATGTTCTGTGTGATGAATCTGCCCATTTTTGGCGGAAGGAGACAAGCTCATGGACAGCCGCGAACGTGTGATCCGAACGCTGCGCTTTGATTATCCAGATCGCGCGCCGCGCCATTTGTGGTATCTGCCCGGTGTGCAGATGTTTCACTCGGCAGAGCTGGCAGCGCTGCAAGCCCAATATCCCGATGATATTGTTGCCGCCCCCATCCGTTACGGCCAGTCTCGCCGCGAGTCGGGTACACCGGATGTCGTCGGGCATTATGTGGATGCCTGGGGATGCGGTTGGGAAGTCGCGGAACCGGGCGTGATTGGTGAAGTCAAGCAACCGCCGCTGGCGGATTGGTCCGCCTTGTCCACCTACAGGCCGCCGTATGAAATCCTCGATCATGCGGATTTTAACGCTGTGAACCCCTTCTGTTCGGAATCTACGCAATTTGTGTTTGCGGCCATTGGCAACCCGTTCGAGCGGATGCAGTATTTGCGTGGCAGCGAGACGCTCTATATGGATCTGGCTTATGGGTTGGACGAGGTGCTGAAGCTGCGCAATATGGTCCATGCATTTAACCTGCGCCATCTGGAAATGGTGTGTGCGACTGATGTCGATGCGATCTCGTTCATGGATGATTGGGGATCGCAGAAAAACTTGCTGATCTCACCCGCCATGTGGCGTGAGTTGTTTAAGCCGCTGTATGCTGATTACTGTCGCCTCGCGCATGAAGCTGGAAAATACGTCTTTATGCATTCCGACGGTCAGATCAGCCAGATTTACCCGGATCTGATTGAGATTGGCGTGGATGCGTTGAATTCGCAGTTGTTCTGTATGGATATTGAAGAACTGGGCCGCCTGTACCAGGGAAAGATCACCTTCTGGGGCGAAATTGATCGCCAACACGTATTAGCCTTTGGCAGCGTGGAAGATGTCAAGGCGGCTGTGCGGCGCGTGCGATCAGCGCTGGATGATGGCCGTGGCGGGGTGTTCGCGCAGTGTGAGTGGGGCATTGGTGTGCCGCGTGCCAATATCGAAGCGGTGTTTGAAACCTGGCTGGAATAATCAAATAGTGGTGATTTATTGGAGAAGCACCGGCCCGAAACCGGCGCTTCTGTGATTCTAGCGGTGATGCCTTGTGCTGACCTGCGGCGTGGTTACGGGAGTCGCTTTAGGTTGTGAGTGCGATTCCTGCGGGTGTTGGCTATGGCTGTGCCGCCGCTGCTGGCCTTTCTGGTACTTTGCCAGGTAGTAGCTGCCGATGACAAACACGGCGGCACCAATCTGGGCGAAGATGCCTTCCCAGGTGGGATAAACGCCGAACCACTGTCCCCACCAGAAGGGGAAGTTTACCCCGGCGATTGGATGCACCGGTATCCAGCCCACGACCTGCATCACGCGCACCGTGTTGCCTACCAGAATGAGCAGCACGCCGCCGATGAGTACCCCGGTGGCGACCATCATGTGCATGTAGGGTAGGCGTGTTTGCAGCGCGAAGGTAATGTAACCGACGATCAACACCGCGATTAAGCCTAGCAGCGTCCCCTGGAGCACGACTCCCAGCCCGGCATCCAGCACCAGCGCCTGCTGGAACAGCACGGTCTCAAAGCCTTCACGATAAATGCTGGTGAAGCCGAGAATGATGAGGCCGAGATATTGCCCCGCCTGCCCACGCAGGAGCTTGCTCTTTTTCTGGTGGAACCCGGCCAGGTGGTCGGTCCAGTAGGTGTTGTGGAAAAACCAGTTGGTAATCAGCAGCAGCACGCCAAGCGCGATGATCGAAACCACCGCTTCCAGTCGTTCGCCATAATCACGAAACAGCGAGAGGAAAGCATCTGCCACGATCCAGGTCAGGCCGGTGACGAGAAAGGCTCCGGCTGCGCCCAAAAATAACGGCCTGCGGAGACGCCGGTTCTGGTTGACCATGCCTGCACTCAGGGCGGCGATAATGACCACGGCTTCCAGCCCTTCACGAAAAACGATAATGGCGGCGTTGATGATCACTGTAAGTGGACTGGCCCCTGAACCCAGGACGATTTGTGCTTCGTCCAGGGTGTTATCAAGTTTTGTCCGAATACCTGCGATGGTATCGGCATCTGCCTGGGTGGCAAGCGCCGATGAAAGCCCATTGCCATCGCCTGTGCCATACCAGAACAACGCGTCGATCTGCTGGGCGAGTTCGGGCGAGAAGGCCATCAGGCGCTGTTCCGGCCCGAAGTCGAAGAGGGCATAAGCCTGCAAGCGGGATTGCTCCGCATCGGTATAACGGTTGTCGGCGACCGCATTTTCCATGTCGTCCAGCAGGGTGCTGACCACGGTGAAGGCGGCGCTGGTGCTGTTTGTCTGGTCAAGCGGCAGTGTGGCTTTAATCAGGTCCTTGGTTTGAATAACCATTGCCTGCACCTGCGATGGGTCCTCATAGCGCTCCATGGCTGCCTGAATATCTGCCAGCAGGGTTTCGAGCTGTGCGGCAGCATCGGGATCATCTTCTACGATGATGGGGCGAAGCTCTACGAATGTCGCTTCTGCCTGATCGCGGAAGGTCATCGCCTCCTGGTATTCAATCGGCGTGGTGATCTCACCGTTGCGCACGCCATCTTTATATTCGATGTACACCAGATCGGTGAAGATGTAGAGCAGTTGGCTGCGTTCGGCAAGTTCCGCCTCACTCAGTTCAACCGGCTGGTAATTGGCGATCTGGCTCGAAATTTCGGCCAGGATACTGGCCTGCGCGTTGCCATCGGTGGCGGATGCCGTCAGGGCGTCAAGCTGCTGCACAACCGCATTGGCGCTGTCGCCTAGCTTGGCGCGATAATCCGCTTCGAGGATCGCAAAATAACCCTGGGCCTGTCCCGACCATTCCGCTGCACGGGTGGTGAAATCACGCGCAATGGCGTCGTCAACCTCGTTCAGCGCCTGACGCATGCGGAAGAAATAGGTGTCGCGCAAATCGCCACTGATGATGCTGGTGGCTTCCGTCACGTCAATGTCACCGGCACGCAGATCAGCCAATGCCTGGGCGGCAGGGCTGAGTACCAGTGTGGCTTTGGTCGCCTGGCGATATTCACGCAGCCGCAGCCAGTTCTCGGCGGTGTCAAGGTCGCCACTATCCAGTGCATTGAGTGTCACTTCATACCCGGCGTTGAGCAATGCAGTCCACAATCTGCCCCGAACCACCGCCAGCGCGGTAGCATCCCCGGTCAGGGTTGCGCTGTGAGCGCTGTCGAGCAGGGTGGTAATCTGGCTGTCAATTTGAGGTGCGTTTGCCTCAATTACCGGCTGCAATGATGCTGAATAGGTTGCAAGCGCGTCATCAATCAGTTCTGCTGTATCCTGATAAACCGCTGTAGGGTTAGTCGCACGGCTGGCGGAGAAAAGCGCGCGCTGCGCATCAAAGAGGGAGGTGCGGATGTCGTCGGCAGATTGCCAGATGGCGGTATCGTCTTGAGCAAAAGCGGCGGGGATAACAAGGAGCAGTGCAAGGCAGCAGATAATGAGTTTACGCATTGTTTTCATCTCAACTTACGGGTATGACAGGAGGGACTGCGCCACAGCTCTCTGCTGCGCAGTCCCCATGTTTACGTGCAAAGTGGGAAATCTTACTCGATTTCCAGGGTAACATTCAAGGCATCCGCCGCCTGAGCCGCGAGTGCCGCCAATGATTCGGCCCGGTCCTGAGCTTCGGTGCCGAGTAAATCTACTTCTTCGGGGTCAAAAGCCACGCCAGCCTGCTCATCATCGAATACGCCCTGGACGAAGGTCTGCAAGCTGTCGAAGCCTTCATCAATCTGCGCATCCAACTCCGTATCCGCATCGGCAACCAGCGGCGAGACGTTATCATAGGTCACGCGCAGGCCGTTGAGAATGCTCACGATGTCGAACAGCCGGCTGGTGGCGACAAAAGCATCTTCCTCAGCCTCATCGCCAATGACGAATGCCGATTCTTTCCACTGCCCGAAGTATTCATTCATCGTGGGGATCATCACCACCAGCGAATTGAACGCATCTTCCAGGCTGGGTTCCCATGCTTCAATCGTTGTGACCAGATTTCCGGATTCCTCATTCAGGCGTTGTGCCACACCAAGCAGGAAATTCGCATCGGGTAGGATTTCAGTCGCACCGATTTCGCCATCGCCATCCAGGTCAGCCGGCGCACCGACGTATTCCTCGATTGTGCCATACAGTGCTGGTTCGGACAGGCTGTGGAACAGGTTGCCTGGGCTTTCCAGTTCGGTACCATCAGGCAGCACCAGTGTCCATTCGAGCGCCTCATCCGGCGCTTCTTCTGCCGATGGGCCAGCGTCCAGCAGCACGTCGAACTGTTCCAGCGAAGGTGTGCCAGCGACAATGCCTTCGTTGAGTTCGTAATCGGTGCTGGTGGCGAGCCACTGTTCGCGTGCCAACGTGATCGTATCTGCCAGCGTTTCACCTTCAGCGGCGAAGGCGGCTTCGTAGTCAAAATCATATTCGGCCAGCAGATCATAATAGGATTGTACGGTTTCCAGGAATGCTGCTGAGTCGGTTTCCATCGCCTGAGCATGTTCCAGCGCATAGTCTTTGATCGCGCTCAGGTCGGTGGTGGGCGTCTCTTCCTGGGCCAGGATGGGTGTGATGAGCAGCAGCAGGGCTGCCAGCGTGATGAAAGCGCGCTTCATAAATCCTTGCTCCTTAAGCATTTGTAACAGCGGGTTTCGCTTCCCGACGACCCCGCCAGCGGCTGAGTGTAAAGGTCGCGGCAATAGCGACGACAAAGATAATCTGGGACACAAGTGTCTCCAGGGTTGGGAACAATCCAAAAATTTCCATTAGTAGCAGATTTTCAGGGAACCAGGGCAGCAGGGTGGTGCTGATGACACCCGCCTCTTGCAATTCGCGCACGCCTGCGCCCGTGAAGCTGAAGGCCATCACCAATAAAACGACGGTGGTGATGGTAAACAGCGGCTTCAGCGGTAAACGCACACTCAATTTCAGGATGGCATAGGCGATGAGCAGGATAATGACTGCGCCGATGAGAAAACCGGTAATCACGGGCGCGGGTTCGGTATCGAACAGAAGCGCCTGATAAAACAGCACCGTCTCCAACCCTTCACGGTAGACCACGGTAAAACCGAGCAGGGCAAGACCCAGCGCGCGTCCCTGGTTGATCGCATTGCTGGCCTGCTCTTTGACGAAGCGCATCCAGTCGATGACATAAACTTTGTGGAACAACCAGTTGGTGACGTAGAACAGCACAGCCACCGCCAGCAAGCTGGCTAACCCTTCAATGAGTTCGCGCTGCAGCGGCGTAATGGTGATCACCGTCTCTGCCGCAAACCATGTGGCGATGCTCAAGCCAATTGCCGCGACGATGCCGGTGACGACCCAGCCGATATAACTGCGTTTGACCCCGGTCGCCAGCATGTAGCCGATGATCGCGCCGATAATCAGCACCGCTTCCAAGCCTTCACGGATGATGATGGTGGCGCTGTTGACGGTCGCCAGAGTGCCAGTCAGGCGGCTGTCGAGGAAGGTTTGCGACTCGGACAGTTTTTCGCGTACTGCTGTGA
>JAIOHN010000449.1 GCA_019912985.1 Anaerolineae bacterium
TCTTATTGCAGCGGCAGCGCTTGATTGATGCGCTGATGGACATCCAGCGCTGTTTCGCCTCTGGTTGTCGTATTAGTCCCTCATCTTCTTCGCCGCCCACTTTTCAACGCTTTGGTGCTTAACTTGACAGCAGTGGGGCGAGTCATGACTCGCCCCTACGAGAGCGCCCCTCTTTAGGGATGCGTCGCCCCTACTCAGGAATGAGGAACAATCGTAGACTTATTTTTGTGTGAATTTTCCCGATTTTCCCCACCGGAATCACATCCGGCGGCAACAACGCCCTGCGTTCCTGCCGCCGACCCCCTATCTGCCGCCGCCGCCGACCTTTGACGGCGATCATCAGCTCTGGCGTATAATCAATACACGGATTGGTGAGGAGGTCGCTGTGAAAAAATGCTTTCTGATGCTGCTCATAGGCTTATGGCTGCTGCCTGGATGGATGGTGCAGGCACAGCCAGCGGAAACACCGGACGACTGGTGGCGCGACCGTGTTTTTTACGAGATTTTCGTCCGCAGCTTTTACGATAGCGATGGCGACGGCATCGGTGATATACAGGGCATTATCCAGAAGCTCGATTACCTCAATGATGGCGACCCGACCACTACCGATGATCTCGGCATTACCGGGCTGTGGCTGATGCCAGTCACCGAAGCGCTGAGTTATCACGGTTATGACACCCTCGATTACCGCCGTATCGAACAGGATTACGGCACACGCGAGGATTTCCAGCAGTTGATTGAAGCCGCCCATGCACGCGGTATCGCCGTGATTGTCGACCTCGTCATCAACCACACTTCCGACCGTCATCCCTGGTTTGCCGAATCCATGGCCAACCCTGAGTCACCGTATGCGGATTATTACCTGTGGCAGGATGTCAATCCCGGCGGCAATGCCTGGCATTCACTCAACAGCCATGCCTACTACGGCTGGTTCTGGAGCGGAATGCCTGATCTCAACTACACCAATCCTCGTGTCACCCAGGAGATGTACAATATCGCCAGCTTCTGGCTGGACGAAATGGGCGTCGATGGCTTTCGCCTGGACGCGGTGAAATACATCATCGAGGAAGACGGGCAGCAGGAATCGACTCACTCGACCTTTGGCTGGCTGCAAGCCTTCAAAGGCCATATCAAGTCTGTGAATCCAGACGCGCTTATCGTGGGCGAGGTATGGAGCAGCAGCCTTGAAGTCGCCCGTTATGTGCCGCGCAGCCTGGATATGGGTTTCGAGTTCGATCTGGCAACCACCATCATCGACAGTGCCAAACGCCGCAGCAATCAGGGTCTGGTTGCCATCCAGCAGCGCGCTTTGGAGTTGTTCCCCCCCGGCCAGTACGCCACCTTCCTGACGAATCATGATCAAAATCGCGTCATGACCGAGGTGCGGGGCGATCTGGGGACAGCGAAAGTCGCTGCATCCATTCTGCTAACCAGCCCCGGACTGCCGTTTATCTATTATGGTGAAGAAATTGGCATGACCGGGCAGAAACCCGACGAACGCATCCGCACGCCGATGCAGTGGACGGGCGAAGTCGATACTGCCGGGTTCACCAGCGGCACGCCCTGGGAAATACTGGATGCCAGTTTTGAAACCGCCAATGTCGCAGCGGAGAGCACTGACCCAGACTCGCTGCTCAACCATTACCGCGCATTGATTGCCCTCCGCAGCGCGCATCCGGCGCTGCAAGCCGGTGATATGCAGCTGGTGGATAGCCCGCGCCAGATTTACAGTTTCCTGCGTCACACCGATGCGGAGACTCTGCTGGTGGTGATAAATCTCAACAGCAGCGAAATGAGCGACTACACCCTGACACTAGATGCAGGCCCACTTCCATCTTCTGTGGAGGCGGCATTGGTTTTTGGGGAAGGCGAAATCAGCCCACCAACGATCAATGAAGCCGGTGGCTTTACCGATTACAAGCCGTTGGAAAGCCTGTCACCGCGCAGCACGTATGTGATTCGGCTGCAATAATCACATGTACAGTTTTCACGTTGTAGCCTCGTCTCGTGCCTGAGAGCTGGGCGCGCTCATCATGGCGCTCAGCCACTTCAAGTTATCGTGGGCGTCCACCAGCACAATTTTCACCAGCAGCGTCAGCGGTATCGCCAGAATGGCTCCCAGCCAACCCAGCACCCACACCCAGAATATCAGCGAGAGGAAGATCATCAGCGCCGAGAGATTCAACTGCTCCCCCATGAACTGCGGCATCAGCCAGTTCTCCACCACATTGTTGATGAGGGTGTAAAGCACAATCAAAATCAGCATGGGACCAAATCCCAGCCCTAACGACGCCACCGCTGCCGGTGGAATCAGGCCGATGATAAAACCCACATTGGGGATAAAGTTGCCGATAAAGGACAGCACACCCCACTGCACCGCGAAATCCACATTCATGACCAGCATCAGGATGGTCTGAAGGGCAGCGATAATCAGGCCGAAGATCGTTCGGATAAGCATGTACTGCTGCACGCTTTTGGTATACGTTTCAAAACGCGTCAGCAGTGGGTGATGTTCAGGCGCAGCCGCATGCAACCGCCGGGAAAGATCGAACGCATCCAACAGAGCGAAGAAGATGATGAAGAAGACCAGCACGATGTTGCTGAGCGATTCCGCAAAAAGCCGCAGCGATTGAACAGCAATTGAGATAAACGGCTGAAAGCTGAAAGACTCGACCACATTGTTATAAATTGCAGCGATGTCGGGATTATCAAGCTGCCCTTGAACCGCTGTCTGAATATCTTCCAGCCGCGATTCGTAAGCAGGCAGTCGGTCAATGACCTGATTCGTGGATACGGTCAAAAATACGACTAAGGCCCCACCAATGACCACAATCAGCAGCATCACCAGCCCCAGCGACAGCATATCCGGCAGGCCCTTCTCCCGCAGCCAACGTAGGAGAGGGAGGCAGAGAAAGACAATCAACACCGCGATGAAGACCAGATTCAAAATGTCCGCAATCGCGCGCATCCCTGCGACCACGATCACCAAAGCTGCGGCCATGATGAGCCAGTGGTAACGTCGGCTGTTATTAGTGGGCTGCTCCATAGTTTCCTCTGTAACAAACCACTCTATATTAGTTTACGGATGAGGGAGATGCAAAATTGACAGGAATCAAAACGGGGACATTTCGTTGTCCCCGTTGTTTTTGAGCGTATGTTATTCTGCCACAACCACATAGGTGTTTGCCAACTTATCGTGCAAGGCCTGAGTTTTGCTATCGAACAGCGCCCACAGGAAACCAAGACCCAGCAGCAGGCCACTGATATAGTAGCCGATGTAGCGCAGGATCGCATCTGAATCCGTGAGTGGTGCACCATCTGTGCGGATCACACGCACGTTCATGACTTTCTTGCCCAGGGTTTGACCATCCTGCCGTGTCCAGAAATACCAGCAGTAGGCCATCCCAACCAACCATCCCAGGCCGCCCCCTGCCCAGCGTGCAGAGCCAAACAGCAGCCCGGCGATGAGGCCGATGATGATGCCATCAATGATATAGGCGAAGAAACGCGTCCCAAATCCGGCTAATTCGTATGATGTCCCAATATCACGTTTGGGTTTCTCGTAAACTGTCATTGTGCTTTGTCCATCCTCTCTTGGTTATTCATCTATATTTACGCAAGTAGGGTGGATTAGGTTGCGCGACCCTTGCCCCCGAGTTTTGAGGGGTTAGAATGGAGAGCTAAAAGGGAGGTATTAGATGAATAAATCAATTTTGCAGTACCGGTTAACTGATGCTGAACGGCAGCAGTTTGAAGCAGAAGGTTATTTGATGATTGAGGATGCGCTGTCGGCAGCGCAGATCGCGGATTTGACCGCCGCAGCGGATGGCATTTACGAGCAGAAACTGACAGATGGTCATGATCCGCATAAAGCCTTGTTTTATCCCAACTTTATCCCAGATGACCCGCTGTTCTATAATCTGGTAGACTATGAAAAGACCTTTCCCAAAGTCTGGGGCATTCTCGGCTGGAATATTTACCTCTACCACGCACATTTAATTGTGACCCCGCCGAACGGTGAAGCGCCCTCAGATAAGACTTTTGGCTGGCATCAAGACAGCGGTCGCGTTAATCTGGAGATGGAGAGTCACCCACGTCCACGACTGTCGCTGAAGATTGCTTACTTTCTTTCCGACACCAGCGAAGCAGGGCGTGGCAATTTCTGGATCGTTCCTGGCAGCCATCTGCACGACAGTATTGAACGTCCGGCAGATGGGCAGGGCCAACCGGCAGGGGCGGTGCCGGTGCTGGCAAAGCCTGGAACCGCTGTATTCTTCGACCGCCGCTTGTGGCACGCGGCCAGTCCAAACTGGTCGGATATCACACGCAAGGTGCTGTTTTACGGCTACGGTTATCGCTGGATTCGCACCAAAGATGACATGACGGTTCAGTCACTGTGGGAGCAGAGTGACCCGGTGAAGCGCCAGCTTCTCGGTTGGGGGATGAATGCTAACGGCTTTTACTCACCCACCGAAGAGGATGTGCCGCTCAAAACCTGGCTGCGCGAAAACAGCCCACAGGACGTGAGCGCCTGATTTTCAACCCTTCCCAATTTTCGTAAGGCGGCGCTATCCGCGTGGGAAGGAATGCTGACTTGATCGTTACGTGAAAGATTAAGAGGAATGGCTCAAAAACTCAATTTACCAAACACCTTCCCCCAGGGTAATTACACGCCGTTTGGTTATCTGGATAACCCGGCGCATAGCGCGGTGTTCAATCGCAGCGGGCTGCTGCGAACGGTGCCGCCATTGGGTATGGGCTGGTGGGCACGGGCGATGCCGTGGCCTTATGGCATCGATGTCGAACGTAGGTTGGCGTATCTCTCGTTTCTGTACTTAAGCGTAACCGTCGGTTCGCTCAGTCTCGCGCCGACACGCACCTTTCACAGCGTCGAGGATTTCACCGATGTCGAGCTGGTATCCCGCTATCACACCAAAACACTACTGAGTTACGACTGGACATACAATCACCTGAACTTCAGCGCGCGCTATCATCTCTCGAACGAACACGCGCTGGTTTGTATCTTCGAGGTCGAAAACCAGGGCGATGAAGTGCGGCAGGTCACCGCGCACGCCACCCATATCTATGGCTATCCCGGCCCAATGTACTGGGGGCGTGATGGCATCACCTCCCAGCCTGCTAACGATGTCAGTGTGAGCAAGTTCTGGGCATACGGCGATGTCTTTGCGCTTGGTTCTGACCGGAGCGCAGCCGCCTACAAAGCCACTGCCAGCGACAGCCAATGGCGTGATTGGATCGCCGCCAATGACCTGAACAACACCGGCAACGCGATCGTGCGGTTTCACGAAGGGCGTGACCACCTGTACACGACCATGAGCTACCCGATGCGCCTGAATCCCGGCGAGAGCGACAGCCTGGTGCTGGCGCTGGCGCGTGATGTGAATGAACCCTATACTCGGCGACGGTTGCACGAAGCAGTACAAACCGCTTACGAAAGCGCACAAGGCCAGTTGACCGCCGACGAGCATTTCTATACGCGTGCGCCGCTGCTGCATGGCGACTGGCCGGAAAGCTGGCAGCACGGCTGGATCTACGACCTGGAAACCCTGCGTATGACCGTGCGCCCGCCATTGGGCATTTACAAGCACCCCTGGGACGGGATGCAGATCCACAGCCCGCGTGTGGTATTGGGCGAAACCTGCCTCGACATGGAGTGCCTGAGCTACGCCGACATGGAGCGGGCGAAGGAAGTGATCTACGGCACGTTTGCCGACGCGCCTGTCCCCAATGTCCCCTGCACGCGCGAAGATGGCAGTATGAACATGATTGGCGAGAGCGGCGCGGAGTGCGGCACCGCGCCCACCTGGGGCATGCCTTTCCTCACCATCGAGTCGCTGTATTTGCGCGACCGGGACGACAACTGGATTCGTGAGCTGTACCCCTATCTCAAGGCGTTCATCGAGTGGTGGCTGGAAAACCGCACCGATGACGAAGGCTGGTTCCACGCCAACAACAGCTGGGAATCCGGCCAGGATGGGTCACGGCGTTTCCTGCATGGCGGCGCGCAGGAAGGCACCCCGGCGACCTTCGTGCGCACGGTGGACATCGAGGCGGCGATGGCTCACGGCATGGTGGTGATGGCCGATTTTGCGCGGATCGCCGGGTACACGCGCGATGTCGAGATGTGGCAGGAACTCGCCGCCGACCGGGTAGAACGCACACGGTCAATGTTCGTGGACGGCTGGTTCCGCGACTTTGACGCGCGCGCCGACAAGCCGTTTCTCATCGACGATTATTATGATGTGATGATGCTCATCCCGCTGGCGGTCGGTATCGCCACTGAGGAGCAGACCGACGCCGTGAAATCCAAGTTCTCGTACTTTATCGAGAACCCCAAGCACTGGCTGGAGTGGCCGTCATTCTGGCAGCCATTCTCCGAGGCGGCATGGCAGGCTGGTGAACGCGAACTGGTCGCACGCGAGCTGGTCAAGGTGGGCCAGCGCATCTATGCCCGCAGCGACAGCCGCGAAACCTCGCCTGTGGCCGAACGCTATCGCGACCGCCTGCCGGAAGAATACAACTACCGCATTCCGGGCATCGCCAGCGAATTCTGGCCGGTGGAGATGGAAGGCATCCTCAACGGCGCGGAGAATTACGGCTGGGGCGCGACATTTCCCTCGCTGGTGATCCGCAACCTGATCGGCTTCCGCGAAGGCCGGGAGTCGTTCACGCTGGCCCCGATGCTGCCCGATTCGCTGTTTGAGGTGGGCAAAACCTACGGCATCGGCGATCTGCGCTGGTGGGACATGACCTTCGATGTCGATTACAGCGTGCAGCCGGAAGGTGAACTGGATGTGCGGCTGGACTGCCGCCTGCGGCGTCCCGGTGTGGTGATCGTGAAGGATGCTGACGGCACCGTGGTGACGCAGCATGACCAGCCGGAGCGCAATATCGAGCTGACCTTCCGCGCGGTCAACGGCGCGGTGTACACGGTGAGTGTCAGCGGCTTTTAAGCGCGGCGGCGGCGGCAGAGGGGGGGCCGGCGGCAGGAACGCAGGGTGTTGTTGCCGCCGGGCCGTGATTCCAGCGGGAAAAACGGGAAATTCGTGCAAAATAGTCCACAAGTGACATCCTTCTCAGCGGGCGTCCTGGCAGGACGCCCCTACGATTCATCGCGGCGTGTTATACGCACACGCGTTCTCATTCATGGTACAAGAAAATAGACGAATAAGGGTGGACATATGTCCGATCATATGTCCCTATTTTCTACAAATATAGCCATGCGTAATGCATCAAATCACCACAAAGAAGCGCAAAGGATGGGGGAGGGCTGAAAGTGTTGTAGTTGTGCGGTTTTTGCTCCGCGATGCTGACTGCAATCTGGATGTTGATGCCCTGGTTTGAAGGTTGATCGAGACTTGTGATTCAGAGTCATTCTGCTATAATCGGAGCAAATTGGGGAGTCGCCAAGCGGTAAGGCAGCGGACTTTGGATCCGCCATTCATAGGTTCGAATCCTATCTCCCCAGCATGAATGAATTTAATCAAGCTATATTGTGTACAAATCGGTGGTAATTTCACCGATTTTTCTTTTAAGAGCTTATTTCTATTATTCTATCTTACTTCTCGCAAGCGTTTGCTTTGTGAAATAAATCTAACCGGTGTCTGTCTCAATGTTCCAATTTTATTGGTTGAGCAAATTCCCCTTATGAAGCAAGTTCGGCAATTTTCCTACAGATTTCGACTAACTCTCTATTGCGTTCTGACTTTTTAAGACTATTTAGCGGTCGACTGGGTTCAGTTAAGCATTGATACTCTACAATTTCTGTATATTCGTACATAGTAGAGGTAACGGGAATCCAAAGGATTTTCAATCCTTCTTTTTCAGCTGCTTGTAAAAGAGGAGGTAGTTCATGTTCACGAATAAAATCTGATACAAGAAAATTATCGCTCACCAAGAGAATTGCAGCTTTAGCTGAATTAAGAGCCTTTTCAATCTCTTGACGCCATTTTGATCCAGCCTCTATTTTTGTATCATCCCACACGACAAGCTTGTGATTATGTTCAAGTACCGTTAAGTGTCGCTTCAATTCTTCCAGCCATTTTTTATCTTTATGGCTGTAACTAATGAAGATTTGCTCTCTCATATCAACTAATCCAGACTTTTTGAATGTGGGATCAAGTTCGCTAAGTTTTTTTAAAAGTTTTCGGTATGTGCGATTTTGAGTTCCCCGAATCATACCGATATATTCAATCTTCCCTCGAACAATAGCTGCAAAAGATGTGGGCGAAGAATACGGAGAACTATATCCCTTTCGCCAATTCTGAAAGTGATTTTCTTGAGCTCTACCGTATCCATTCTTTTCCCAATCGTGCAACATTGCTCGTACTTGATTGAGGAACTTACGAGGAACATTTGGAAGTTTGTTAACCGTAAGGCCGGTAATTTCCTGCCGTCGATCACTCGATTGAAGCCTGACCTTATCTGGATTTATCGTGAAACCATTTTTTTCAACAATTTCATTTAACTTACTACCGGGTATTAATGGGTTTCCACTAGTATTATGTTCAACTTTGGCTAGCGCTCGTGGAAAACTGCTCAATGAGGTTGAGAATGTAATATCATCAGCATATCTCGTATAAAAACATCTGTGTTCCTTAGCCAAGCGTTGAAGTTGCGAATCTAATTTCGCACAAATCATGTTAGCAATAATAGGTGAGGTTGGTGAACCTTGAGGAAGTTGATTGTCTACACAGCAGATTTGGGCGAGCACAGTAGCTACTTTTTCAGAACGATTGTACGGACGAGCCATAAACATTCCTCGGACTCGACCAAAATTAATCGAGGGAAAAAAGTCTTCAATATCGATATTTAAAATAAAAGTCCGGTTCTTACGTTGCAAATGTGCTTCAGCATTAGTAAGAATACTTTGACCCCTAGCGAACCCATGTACGGATGCTCTTGGTTGATAGATGCAAAGAAGGACTTCGTAAAGTTTACTTTGGAGAATTTTCAATGGGGAAATTGGCACACGAAGAGACCGCTTGCCACCCGATCTCTTAGGGATCTCTATTATAGTATAATGTTTGTTTTCAGGTAATCTGTAGAGATAATAATTTAAGGTGAGGTAGCTGATTTCAAGCATCTTTGCAATATCTTTTGGATGCTCTAAACCGTAAAATTGCTCTCTTAAAACTTCTGGATTAGAATGAAGTTCTGTGCTCATTTTCACACAAAAATAACTAACAAGACACTTGCAGAAGCATTCAACTTTCCGCTCCGTGTCGGACATGGCACCGAACACGGTAACTCGAAAGCGCTGATGACGCAGCGCGTAAAGCGAACCTTTAAGAAACGGGCACTGGTACAGTGACCAAAAGCAATTACAACTACAAGTGTCTAAAGAGATTATACAACTCTTATTTGAATTCGCTAGTTTTTAGGTAATCTATTTACATGCCTTTTTGTATTTAAATTTGTATTACACAGCATCATGACACTGGAAAAATCATCCTCGTCTTAATCAACTATAATTATGTTTTACAGCAATTGCTTGTGGTAGCAAAACAAATCACAAACCTCAAATGCAAATTCGAACTCAAGCCCCATTAGAAAGCTCTTTTAAATTAAAATAGAAGCGTACGTACTCAGGGAGAGGCATCATGCTGTTTGCGATCAAATTCGTGCATTCGATGGTGTTTGTGGTGGTGTCGCTGGCGATCATTTACGTGTGGTATGCGATCTTTACCGGCGCAACCGGAGTCCTGCTGGCGCTGGCGGTGGGGGCGATCGTGCTGGAAAGCGCGGTGTATGTCGCCAACGGGCTGCGCTGCCCGCTCACGCACCTGGCGCAGGAGTATGGCGATGTCAGCGGAGATGACCTGATTGCCGACATCTTCCTGCCGCAGTGGTTTGTGCCGCTCATTCCCCGCGTCTGCGGCACGCTGGCGGTGCTTGGCTTACTGGTGCTGGCGGTTCGTGTTGTGCTGGCGGGTTAAGCAGACAACAGGCTAGATTTTCTGCAAAATCAGAAAACAGAATCCCATCGTGCTCATGCCCCATTTCAAATAACCGCTTTGCCACTGCCAGGCACGCTCACGCATATCTGGTTGACCGGATTCGACAGCGGACAGATAACGCTTGCGCGCATGATGGCTTTCGAAAGCGTCCCACTCATCGGCATTTGAGCGGTGTATGGCTAGCGGCATGAAGCCAGTTTCATAGGTGGCGGTCACGGTCGTGGAGAGATCGACATGCGGATTTTCGCCACCCATCAGCGCGAGGTAGTCTGCGGGTGGGTCCTGCTTCCAGTACAGGGTGCCAAGGAGCATTCTGCCGTTGGGGTTCAGCCGTTGGACCGCGCCTTCAAGCAGCTCACGGTAGCCGCCAAAGATAAACTCCGCGCCGATGCAAATGATCGCATCGACAGGGGCCATCTCCGTAAAATAGTGGGCGGCATCGCCATCGATAAACTTCACTTCACTGGCGCTGATGCGATTGGTCCATTGTTTCCTGGCCTGACGAATGAGGGTGTCGTCGTTATCAATCCCGACCGCCGCTATGGATGTTTGCGCAGCAAGGCGGCACAAAAATGTCCCATCTCCACAGCCCAAATCCACGACAGTACTCCGAGGCGGCAGATCAAGTGCTTTGATCAAATCATCCGCTCTGGAAAGACTCATGGGCGCGTTAAACATCGTTCAGCCTCTACAAGTGTGCATCCTCAAAATTCAGATGCTGCCATTGTACCCTTCTGTGGGCGATTATTCTTTATCAGACTCCTTCAATCTGAGATAATAGACCACGAGCAAACTCAGCACTCTGGCAGTGTGTGGCAAGGCTGGCGTTGAAAGGAACCATGATCATGACCGATCAGGCAATCTGTACCCAGAATCTCACCCGCAGCTTCGGCAGCGTGCAAGCGGTTAATGGCCTGTCATTTACGGTCGATGTGGGGGAGGTGTTCGGGTTTTTGGGACATAATGGCGCGGGCAAGACGACCACCGTACGGCTGCTGAACGGCGTGCTGATGCCGGACAGCGGCGAGAGCACGGTGCTGGGATATGATCCCGTCACGGAAGGCACCGCGCTGCGCGCTCGCACAGGCGTGTTGACCGAAACGCCGTCGCTGGATGAACGGCTGACGGCGGTGGATAACCTGACCTTCTATGCGGATCTCTACGGCGTGCCAGCGACGCAGGTTCGCCAACGGGTGGCTGCGGTGCTGGAGACATTTGGGCTGGCCGAACGCGGCGGGGATAAAGTCGGCGGTTACAGCAAGGGCATGAAGCAGCGATTAGCGTTGGCGCGGGCTTTTTTGCACGAACCGGAGCTGATCTTTCTGGATGAACCCACGTCCGGGCTGGACCCGGTTGCGGCACAGGAAGTTCACGAGATGATCCGCCATGTCAGCCGTGACGAGGGCCGCACGGTTTTTCTGTGTACGCATAATCTGGTGGAGGCGCAGCGGCTGTGTGACCGGGTCGGAGTCATGGAGCATGGGCATCTGGTCGCGGTAGGCACACCGCACGAACTGGCGCATCAGATCGGCGCAAAAATCCGCTACACACTTGAGATCGCGCCCGATCAGCTCAAGGCGGCGCAGGAAGCGCTGACTCGCATGACAGCGGTCGATGACGTGCGCGAGGATGACGACGGGCTGAGCATCAGCGTCAGTGACCGCGAGGTCATTCCCACGATCCTGGCTCATTTGATCGCAGCGCAAATTCGCGTCTACGCGGTCACACCGCAGCAGGTTTCGCTCGAGGATATTTATATGACGCTCCATAAGCGCGCGGAGGACTCACGATGAACCAGCGTGCAATGCAAGCCATTATCCGCCGTGATTTGAAGGTGGTCCTGCAAAGCAAGGCGGTGCTTATCCCGCTCATTATCGTGCCGCTGGTGATTCTGGTGATTTTGCCGGGCGTGGGCGGGGTGGTGCTGGCGAACACTGATTCGGACTCGCCTGCAATCACCGATTTTCGAAACGAGGCTGCCGCGTTTTTCGATAATCTGCCGGACACTATCAACACACGGTTAGAGCGCTATGACAACGAGGTCCAGCGCATCACCTACCTGATCTTCAACCTGTTCTTCCCGCCGATGTATCTGCTGCTGCCGACGATGGTGGCGAATATCATCGCAGCGGACAGCTTCGCCGGGGAGAAGG
>JAIOHN010000450.1 GCA_019912985.1 Anaerolineae bacterium
AGCGCAAAATTTGGCAGCGGCCATCCGTGAAGTGACCACCAATCCAGCCATCCGGCAGAATGCGGAGGCCCTAGGCGACAAAATCCGCCATGAGGATGGCATCGCCAACGCGATTGCGATCATAGAGGGAATGCGAGTTAAAGTCTAACGTACGCTTTCTGCTTCAGCCCCTGCCTGCTGATCCCAGAAAGCTTGCATCGAAAATGGCTGGCCGTGACCCGGATAGACCGTGTTGATCTTCATGCCTTTCAACTTTTCGACACTGGCATGAGCCGCCTCAAGGTCATCCATAATGGACCACAGCGCAGGTTTATCCGTGTTCGCCAGCAGATCGCCGCAAAACAGATCGCCATCTACTGTTAACAGGCCGATAGACCCCTTTGAGTGACCGGGGATTTCGATCACCTCGGCATCGAACCCGTATTCGGTCAGATAATCGCCTTGTTGAATGCCGAAATCAGGCGTGAATTGATCGGCCTTTGGCAGCCTGACCAACAAGCCCATAAGGTTCTTCATAAGAAAATTGGGCTGCTTCCGGTTCCAGAACATATCGCCGCGTTCGACCATACCGCGATCAAGGTCATGCAGCGCGACTTTCACACCGTACTTTCCGCGCAGGTAAGCGGCATTGCCGCAGTGGTCAAAATCGCCATGAGTTAGGACGATGAGCTTCAGGTTATCCGGTGTGCAGCCCGCGTTGTTCAGCGCCTGTTCGATCTCGCCGCGCACACCTGCCTTGGCGCTATCAATCAGGATGAAGCCGCTGTCTGTGCGGACCAGATAACAGTTGACCGTGAACCGAAACATAAATGGCATGGTAATGGTGTTAATTTCTAATGTCATGCAGTCCTCCCTCTACCCCGAATTTTACTACCAGCGTAAACAGGGTTTTCCCTATGCCGCCAGTGAGCAATCACGCGAGATAAGATGAAGAAAGACAGATTTAACTGATTAGCGCATTAATAATGAGCGAAAAGGGATGCAGCGCTCTCGATTTCGCTAGGCCAGCATCGAGGATTGGATGTTGTACAGCTTGGCATAGTAGCCGTTCTCGGCCAGCAGCGCTTCGTGGGTGCCATCCTCCACGATCTGCCCATCATGCATCACGATGATGCGGTCCGCCATGCGCACCGTGCCAAAGCGATGCGAGACAAACAGCGTCGTGCGTCCCTGCGCCAGCTCGCGGATTTTGGAAAAGAGGTCATATTCGGCCTGTGCATCCAGGCTGGCGGTGGGCTCGTCGAGAATGAGGATCGGGGCGTCCCGGCGGGCAAAGGCGCGAGCGATAATCACGCGCTGCCACTGCCCTGTCGACAGGTCGTATTCGCCGAATTTGCGGCCCAGCATGGTCTGGTACTGCTGCGGCATTTTCTCCACCAGCCGGTCAATCTCTGCCAGTCGTGCGGTCTCCTCGATAAGCGCCTGATCACCTGCCATCAGCTCCCAGTTGCCAAAGGCGATGTTATCCGCCACCGTCGCTTCATAACGGTTGAATACCTGTGGCACATAGGCGATCTGCTGGTAAAAATATTTCAGGCTGAGGTCGGTAATATCCTGCCCGTCAAACAGGATGCAGCCCGTTTGCGGGTCGTACAGGTTGGCAATCAACTTCACCAACGTCGATTTTCCTGCGCCATTTTCACCCACAATGGCGATAATCTCTCCTGGTTGGATATGCAGGGAGACATTTTTCAGCACCGTCCGCGCGGATTCGGGATACTGGAAAGTGATGTTGCGCAGTTCGATGTCACCGGAAATCGGCGCTTCACTATCCCCACGCGGCTGCGTCTGATTCGGCTCCACATCCAGCAGTTCGATCAGGTCGGAGACATATAAGGTGTCTTCTGTGATCGTGCTCAGGGCTTTGCTGACATTTTGCAGACTCTGGCGCAGCTGCGCCGTCGCCGCCACATACACCGTCAGATCGCCGATGGTCATGGTGCCATTGAACACACGCCAGGCAGCGAAAGCGAAAACTCCGTAGTACACCGCCTGAAAAAGCACCTCGAGCAGTAAGTTGCCCCCGGCATTCAGGCGCAAAATACGCTGGTCTTCGCCGATAATCTGGCGGGCGATCTTGTTAAACTGGCCGATGAGCACCTGTGACAGATTGTATATTTTGATCTCCGGCACGCTGTCACGGCCCATCATGAGATCTGTAAAATACTTTGACCACCGTCGCTGACTGGCGCGTTTATATTCTTTGTTGTAGCGCAGACGGGCGATGTACACCTGAAATCCCAGGTTCGGGATGATAAACGGCAGCAGCACCAGCGCCACCGGGTCAATCGCCACCAGCACAATCGTGATCGACACCGCCTGGATGATCGCACTGCCAGCGGTCACCAGCGTGTTCAGAAACTTGGCAACATGCATGCCCATACTTTGCTGCGCCCGCGCGATCACGTCTTGCAGTGCCGGGCTTTCAAAATGAGCCAGTTCCAGCATGGCAGCATGTTCGAGAATGGTTTCGTCGACGATGTATTGCAATTCCTGAGTGGATCGGCTGCTAAAATAGCTCTCCCCCAGCCGAAAGAATGCCAGCAGCGTAGCGAAAATCAGGCTGATGATCAGCCAGTACGCCACGATATCAAAACTCGATCCACCAGCTTCCACGGCATTAATCAGTTGGCGGCCTACCGCAGCAATCGCCGCCGGGATAATGCCAGACGCGATCGAAAACACGATGAGCAGCGTAGTCAGCCTCGGCAGCCGCTTGAGCGCGAGGCGGATAATCCAGATCGCATTTTTGAGGAGGTTTACACTTTTGCCAAGCCGCACGATGTGTCCTAGCTTTTGATCGAACCAGCGCATTATATAGGCTGGAAGATGTTCCCTCAAGCACAAACCCCCGCAGCAGTCATCCAGCCCCGGTTGATCTGATGCCGCTTTACTGCTAACATCAGCTCAGCACACCTCATTAACCACACGCAGAATCACCGGACAGGATGCACCCGTGACTCACGGTCCGTCGAAACCAGATCGTTTCCGCCCTTTCAGGCATTTTATCCATCGCAACCGCTACCGCTTCAACAATCTCAAAAATGCGTGGCAGGTGGGCGGGCCGGAAGCAATGCTGGAGAAAATCAACACGTCGCTCCGTCTGCTGCGCAATCCGGTCTTGAGACAGCACGGCGTCTACCTGCGCAACGAGAGCCCTTTTCTGCCGGATCGCGAGACCTTCTACGGCGAGATTGTCTTTCAGGGATGGGCCTATTCCCTCAACACAGGCCGTTCGCCACACATCGAGTTCCGCATCGATGGTGAGCGTATCAATCAGCCAGTCGCCCGTTTTCCACGTCCCACCCTTCAACGCCGTTTCCCTGATATTCCGCCCGAGAACGAGGCTGGTTATCGTCTGCGCTGGTCATCAGAGAGCATCACTGATGGTCGTCATGTGCTGGAAATCTGCGCGCTGGATGCCTCTGGTGCGGAGGTCTGTATCCAGCGCCAGATACAGGTCAACAATGAAGATGGTCGAACCCACAAATATCAGCGCTGGATCCAGCATCGCGAACCGCGTCAGCAGCGGCGTATCTGGTGGGCTTCGCTTCGCGCCCCCAGGCCGCTTTTTACCGTCCTGTTGATCCTCAGCGCCGCAACAGAAACGCAAACCCGCCAGACCATCGACTCCATCCGGCGACAGCGCTACAAAAACTGGACGGTGCGAATCATCGCGGCTGAGTCACTTGGCGCAAACACACGCCAATACCTCGATCACGTCGCCAGCAGTGACTCACGAGTGCAGGTGGAATATACCCCCTCGGCCAGAGCCACGGCACAAGCTATGCTGCCGAAAATGAGCGGGGGCTGGCTGCTGCTGCTCCAACCCAGCGACCAGTTGGCACGATGGGCATTGTCCGCCTTCGCGGTCGCCACCCAATCGCAGCCTGAAAGTGAGGCGATCTACAGCGATCACGATATGCTCAACGCTGAAGGTCTGCGCTGCAACCCCTGCTTCAAACCCGATTGGTCGCCGGATTTGCTGCGTTTTTACGATTACATCCAGTCGCCCCTGTGCATCAAAAAGACGGTGCTGCCGGAGGATTTTACCTTCGGTGAGGGCGCAATTTACGAACTGCTGCTGCGCTTGAGTGAGCGAAAAAGTCAAATCACACATATAGCGCAAATACTGTGCCATCGTCCCTACCAAAAGCAGATTGATGCGGCCACACTTGCTCAGGAGCGGCAGGCCCTGACCAGTCACATCGAACGGCAGGGCTGGCACGCCAATCTTGATCCTGGCTGCGCGGTCGGCACCTGGCACATCCAGCACATCCTTGATGAGAAGCCACCAGTAGCCGTGCTGATTCCATCCGCCAAACCAGACCACTTTGAAAACTGCCTGCGTGGACTGGCAGAGGCGACGGATTATCCGCATGTCGAGGTGGTGTTTATCGACACCTCGCCCAACGATGAAATGCACGACCTGTTCATGCGCTACGAAAGTCGCTTTGATACCCTGCGCTATGTCGACCAGCGCGATGTAAAGCCCTTCAACTTCTCCACGGTCAATAACCAGGGTGTGCAGCAGAGTACCGCGCCCCATGTCCTTTTCCTGAATGATGACACCTACCCCATTAATCCGGGTTGGCTGCTGGCGATGGTCGAGCACATTCAGCGCCCGGAGGTCGGCTGCGTCGGTGCAAAGCTGCTCTATGATGATGGCACAATCCAGCACGCCGGGATCATCGTCAATGCTTATAAAGGCGCGGCGCACAGCAATTTTCAACCGCTCGATCAGGCGGAATGCTTGCCATACAATAATTATTTCCCCAATGCGATCCGTAATGTGAGCGCGGTCACGGGGGCCTGTTTGCTCACTCGCCGCGATGTATTCAAGCAGGTGGACGGCTTTGATGAGGTACGCTTCCCGATGGCCTTCCAGGATGTCGATTATGGTCTCAAGGTGCTGGCCGCTGGCTACGATGTCGTCTACACACCCTATGCGGAACTGTACCATTACGAATCCAAGACCAAATCGCTCCAACAGTATGTGCCGACCAGCCACGAATCACGCCAGCTCCGTGAGAAATGGGCGGCCACCATAATCCACGATCCTTTTTACAATCCCAATCTGAAGCGCGATGGGGTAAACTACGACATCAATCTGTGATGTGGAACGATGAGATTGGTGCATAATGGCAGTGACATCCAAAAGAAAACTCTACCTGCATATCGGTTATCATAAAACAGGTACAACCGCCATCCAGACAGCTCTGGTACAAGAGAATCAACTGTTCCTGGATCATGGCTACCATTACCCGCAAACCGGCTTGCAGGGACGAGGCCATGCCAATCTCGCCTGGGAAGTACGTCATTTTCGACGTTTCTCCCGCGTGAATGGTACGCTGGCGGATGTGATTAAAAACATCGAGCGTGTCGCTGCGCCACGTGTCATCATCAGCTCAGAAGAATTTTGTAAATGCAACCGAGCCGAGATTGAGTCGCTGGCACAGACACTCCAAGATTATGATGTCATGGTCATTATTTATTTGCGTCGTCAGGATCAGCTTCTGCAATCACTTTGGGCGCAGGTGACCAAAACCGGCCATCAGATTGACAGCTTTCCGGATTGGATCAACAGCCTCAACGATGGGCAAACTTCCATTCCTGATCTGGCTGAAGAGCGTGTGATTCCCCCCCTCAACTATGCGGCAGCGGTTGCGGATTGGGCGTCAGCATTCGGACAGGAAAACATCCGCGTACGCCCCTACGAACGATCACAACTGAACCCCAACATCCTGATTGACTTCATGCAAATCTGCGATCTGGAAGATACTTCGTGGGTACCGGCAGTGGGCGAAAGCAATGTCACCCCAGGGATTAAAACGCTGGAGACGATCCGCTATCTGGCGACAAAAATGAAGGATTCGCTGTCATCCGATATGGGGGACCATAATCGCTTCTACGCTGTATTTATAAACACGCTGCGAGAGACCGCCAATGGAATCGGCTGGAATGATCAGAAGCTCAGCCTGATCACGCCGGAGATTTACCAGCAGGTCATGACACTCTTTGCGGAAGGCAATCGGGAAGTCGCCCGTACCTACCTGGATCGTGAAGAGTTATTTTTGGAGCCATTCCAGGAAAAACCGATTACCGCTTTTGATATTAACGACTTGACCGCCGAAGAAGCGATTGAGGTAATTGGTCCAGCATTTGCCGAGATTCTTCACAAAGCCTCTGGCAGCGCTCATTTATATGGGCGGTTGTACTCCCGCTTTGGCGGGCAGTTGTTGGGTCATCGGCGTCTGCTGCATTTTATTGAGCGTCATCCACAGCTTGCCAGAACGTTGAGGGCGTTTTATCGACGTTTCGCTTGATGCAGGCAGCAAAATGAAGAAACTCTACATCCATATCGGTTATCCCAAAACCGCCACCAGTTCTATCCAGCAGGGCTTGCATCAGAATAGCGCTGAGCTTGCCTTGCATGGCTACTGCTATCCAGCGACGGGCTTGATCGGTGTGGGCAAACATGCCTTGGCCCACGACATCCAGGGCAATGTCCACTCGCGCATTCAGCAGTTGATCAGAGAGATGCGCAGCGGCTCGCTTGAGAATTTCATCCTCTCATCAGAACGTTTCGCCACGTTTTCGCGGCCTGAAATCGAGCAATTGCAGCGTGTGTGTGCAGATTTCGACACCTATATTGTTGTCTACCTACGTCAGCAGGACGCCTTTATCCAATCACTCTGGTCGCAGAAATCCAAAATCGGCGTCCAGCGCGGTTCGTTTGTCGATTGGGTGGATGTTCTGCTAGCCACACCCGGTTATAATGTCGGCGTCGCTGATGAGGGAGTAAGTCCCATACCGGTGGTGCTGGATTACGAACAAACTTTACGGATGTGGGCGCGGGTATTTGGTTTGGATCATATCCTGGTGCGCCCCTTCGAGCGCTCGCAGCTCCACCCCAACATTCTGGTTGATCTTCTGCAAACCTGCGGCATGCAGGATACCGCCTGGGTGCCGGAAGCGCCACAGGTAAATGTCACCCCCAGCATGAAAACGACGGAAGTCCTGCGCACCTTGGGCGAAAGACTAAGACCCACTATGGATACACAGGACTCGCGCTATGGCGTCTATCAGGTGGCCTTTAATATGATGTAAAACCAGGCCAATGCTATGGGCTGGGACAGAGAAAAATCGAATTACATCACGCGCGATCTACACGAACACATCATGGCACATTTCGAAGTGTCTAATCATGCGGTGGCAGCGACCTATCTGGGGCGCGATCAACTTTTCGTCGAGCCATTCCGCGAAAAACCCGTATCCACCTTCTCTTTTGATCAGGTGTCGGGGGTTGAGATTATTGACCTGATGCAGCCCGCCATTGATAAAATGATCCATAAAGCGAACAGAACGGGGCTAGGAATGCCTTTGGCGAATAAACTGGTCAAGCGGATGATCCAGACATTTCCGGCAACAGCGGGCCTGGTCAACGCAGCCAAACGCGCGCTGCGCTGAAAATACAGAGAAAAACCTGATGACCTTAACCAAGAAACTCTACATCCATATCGGCTATCCCAAAACCGCCACCAGCGCCATCCAGATGGGCCTCTATCAGAACACGACCGAACTCCAGCAGTATGGTTACTTCTACCCGTTCACCGGCCTGGTCGGTGTGGGCAAACACGCCCTGGCGAACGACCTTCAGGATGTCCCTGACCCGTTGAATCACTCGCGCATTCAGCGTCTGTTCAATGAAATACATGGCACGGCGATGAATAAAATCATCATCTCATCAGAGCGTTTTGCCAGCTTTTCACCCCAGGAGATTGCCACGCTAAAAACACTTTGCGCCGGTTTCGAAGTGTTCATCATCGTCTATCTGCGCCGGCAGGATGAGTTTCTCCAGTCTTTATGGTCGCAAAAAGCAAAAAGCGGTAAACAGCCTCAATCGTTTGTCAATTGGGTAAATGCGCTCCTGGCCGCGCCGGATTACAACTTGCGGCTGGTCAACGCTGAACTCAGCGCCACCCGCTTTTCGCCTGATTACCAGCATATCTTGCAGCGTTGGGCGCAGGCATTTGGCTCGGATCACATTTTAGTTCGCCCGTTTGAGCGGTCACAGCTTCATGCCAATATCCTGGTAGATTTTTTGCAGACCTGCGGCATGGAGGATACTGCCTGGGTGCCAGATGCCCCGCAGGTCAATATCACCCCCAGCCTCAAAACTACCGAAATTCTGCGCGTTCTGGGTGAAAAAGTCCGGTCCAGCTTATCGGAGCAAGCTTCACGTTACAACAGCTATCGAACCGCCTTCTCTGTGATGCGCAATCAAGCGGACACAATGGGTTGGAACAAAGAGAAGCCAAACTATATTACGCGTGACCTGCACGAACACATCATGGCACATTTCGAAGTGTCTAATCATGCGGTGGCAGCGACCTATCTGGAGCGCGATCAACTCTTCACAGAGCCATTCCGCGAGAAAACGGTGTCCGCTTTTTCGTTCAACCAGGTATCGGGTGTTGAAATAATTGAGCTCATGCAGCCTGCCATTGATAAAATGATTCGGAAGGCCGATAAGATGGAGCGCGGACGAGCACCCTTGAACCGATGGGTCAAACGACTTGTGCGCCGGTTTCCCGCCACCAGGAGACTTTTCAACACAGCCAAGCGCGCTCTAGACTAATCCCGATGCAGCTCTCAATCGCGCTCTGCACCTACAACGGCGTCAATTACCTGCCCGAGCAGCTAGAAAGCATCGCCAGCCAAACCCGCCTGCCCGATGAGTTGGTCATCTGCGACGACGCCTCCGCTGATGACACGCTGACCCTTGCGGAAGACTTTGCCCGGCGCGTGAGCTTCCCGGTCAAAATCCATCGCCATGATAGCAATATCGGCTCAACTCGCAATTTCGATTACGCCATCCAGTTGTGCAGTGGCGATGTAATCGCGCTGGCCGACCAGGATGATGTCTGGCTGCCGGAAAAACTGGCACAGATTGAAGCGGCGTTCGAGGCTCATCCCGAAGTGGGTATTGTGTTCAGCGATGCGCTCATCGTGGATGCCAACCTGACCAGCATGGGTCTGTGCATGTCGGATACGGTCTACAAAGTACCGGATACGCGCGACCGCCTTGCCACATCAGAAGCATTTCGCCTGCTGCTGCGCCGCAACTACATCACAGGCGCGACCATGGCCTTTCGCGCGCAGTATCGCCCGCTGATCTCGCCGATCTCGCCCCATTGGGTGCATGATTACTGGATTTCGCTGCTGGTGGCAACACAGGCGTCCATCCTGCCGCTGACCGAGCCGCTCATCCTCTATCGGCAACACGCCAGCAACCAGATCGGCCTCCGAAACCGCCTCCCCTTCCTCAGACGTGCGCAGAAGGCCACCGCTATCCCGACCCAGGCTTATCAGCAGGCCTACCAGAAATTCGAGGATTTGCGCCAGCGGCTGGCCGAGCAGCTTATCTCGCTTGCACCAGAAGACGAACAATTCCTGAACGAAAAGACCGCGCACAATTACGCCCGTGCTATGCTGCCCGCATCAGGCCTGCCCCGCCTGCGCGCCATCGCAGCCGAGGTGCGCAACGGCCATTACCAGCGCTATGCGCCCAACGGTGTGTGGTCGGCCCTGCGCGATATCCTGGCATAAACGGGCTATTCCAGGGATAGAGGCGGCCCAAGCAATTCCATGCCGTGCGCGCGCCATAGTGCCGGGTCCTGAGGCGGCATCGCATTGTCTTTGGTGACTTCCCGAAAGAAAGCTTCCATCTGGCCGGCAGGCGTAAAGACGATCAGAATTTTGCCGCGTCCCTCACCAACAAAGGCCCACACATGCGGTACATTGCGCGGTGCCAGCACCGAATCTCCTGGTTTGAGCTGAAACCGCGCCTCCCCTATCTCGAGAATAAATTCGCCCTCAACCGCGTAAAACCACTCATCCTGATCATAGTGCAGGTGTCTGGCGGGGCCGCCTTTAGCCTGGAAACTATTCTCAAGAATAAGCAGGTCGGAGTTAGAAACCTTGAATTGGATCGAACTAACACCCAATCCGCGATATTCACCTGCGAAATCCGTGTCTGCCGGAACAGACTGTACTGGCGGCATAGCAGCAGAAGTTTGCATCGTCTCGCTCATATGAGCACGCTCCACAATTTAATCGATAGCGCCAGCGTAAGACCGCGGGCAGCAGGAATCATACCCGGTTGATAGGGTCATTGACGATCTTTTCATGGCGTTTCTGGATGACTGACGGTGCTCCAGCATGGAAAACTGCAAATGTAGCGCTAAGCTTACCGCAGCGGCATTTCCATGAAAATCCAGTGCTGTTGGAATTCTGGCGCGATCTCGCTGCCCGCGTAAGGGGCGATTTCCTGAAACCCTGCTGAGCGATAGAGGGCATGTGCTGGTGTCATGAAGCGGGCGCTATCAAGCCGAATCGTGAGGAAACCCATCTCCCGCCCCTCGTCAATCAGGCCTTGCAGCAACGCTCGGCCAACCCCTTGACCGCGAAAATCCGGGCGCACGTACATCCGCTTGACCTCGCAGATCGTCTCATTGAGCGGCTTCATGCAGGCCAGTCCCGCGACCGCTCCATCAACATCCGCCAGCAGCAGACGGCCATCAGGCGGCATAAATTTGCCGAGTGTCTTCATGTCATCTTCGATGATGGCGGCAATGTCGAAATTGATGTCAAACACTTTGTTGAGGTTTTGATTGGCCCACTCTAAATACTCCCAGAAAAGCGCCTGTACCTGCTGCTTCTGGTCGCTGGTTTCTACCTGATAGATCTTCATGACTAATCCCGCTGACTAGACTCACCCGCATCCACCTGCAGGTTTTATAAGTGTGTCCAAAGAGGAGCAACCCATTATAAAGACTGATGCATGGGTTGCCAACAGCGCCACGATTCCAAAACAAATAGCCCTCAAGCACTTGCCAAGCGCTATATTGACGATGCAGCGTCCGGACTACGTATTGTCAGGTGGGGCAACCGGGGGCATCCCATCAGGGCAACCGCCAGAAGGCACGCCACTAGGGCCATTCCATGCGATTTCTCCTTTACGATCCTTGATTGAAGTTTATGGGAAGGGCAACCGAGCACAGCACGACACCACAATCCCCGCGAAACACCCGTCATCTTCTCATCTGCGGAGAATATTGAACTGATGCGCTGACTCTAGTAACCGTTGGTGCTAGTTCACAGAGCGAACTGAGCGAGATGGAGTAGGCGATCTTGCGGATCAGCCTCCGGTTGTAAGGTACGATTCAGTCCCAGTAGTGTGTTGAACATGGCCGCGACATAGGCCAAGCGGGTTTCAAAATGGGTGCATGAGCGATGAAAGACCTTTTTCAGGCTGCAAACGGTTGTGACCAACGACAGGGTGGTTTCGACCAACATCCGCTCGTTCCAAGTGCCACGCGGACAAAGTTTGAGGTTGGTGGGGATGCCGTCAGCGTCGTTGAAGCCGGTATCCGCCAACACGATGCTTTCGTCTTCCAAAGCCGAGACCAGCGGCAGCAAGGCCTGGTCATGGGCATTGGCCGTATCCCAGGTCCAACTCACCACCTGCCCGTCGTCATTAATCAGCCAGCAGAGCTTCATGCCGACGATCCAGCGCCAATTGGATTTGCCTTTCTTGCCGATTTGCTGGTCGCTGCGCCCTTCCCGGATCGGGTGGATCAATTCGATGCCATAACTGTCAATCACGGTGAAGAAGCTGGGTTGTGCCAGAAACTCATCACACCAACTGCGGTGCGCGGACAAAGCCCGCTGCAAGCGTGTGCGGTCAGGCAACCCGGCAAACAACCCTTCATAATCCCGCTTCAGCCAGCGATAGAATGCACGGAAATAACCGCCTTTGAGCGCAAACAATACCCCAATCGTCACCAATTCGCTCGGATACAGCTTAGCCTGCGCATGTTTGGGCATCTTCGGCATCCGGTCATCTATCTCACAGAACACGGCGATGATAAACTCTTCCGTAGTCACGGCGCGTACTCCTTCTCAGGCTTCGACACCTTGAGCATGTACGCTGTCCGTGACTTTTTCAACTAGCACCAATGGTTACTAGAAGGATGTGCAGAAGCTGTGCAGCTTTCCATTAATTCTTATGCGAATTTTCTATCTGGGATGCAAGGAGGATACTCAAATGTAGGAGGAAAAGAGGATATGCCAGGGTGCAGTTGAGTCAGCAAAAACCCTACTGAACAACAAGGTTATTATACGATCTCGTGGTCAAACACGCCAGTTTTCGAGGGATTTTTTGCTCCCAATCAGACGATAATCGAGGTCACTGTCAGGATCAAAGGGAGAGAGAACCATGAGCCAGGGATTGCAGGGGAAGATCGCAGTCGTAACCGGGTCCAGCCGTGGGATCGGTAAAGGGATCGCGCTCAGCCTGGGCGAGGCAGGTGCAACCGTTTACGTGGTCGCGCGGACTGGCGCAGGCCATCCAGCAACCGTCCCGCTCTCAGGCACAGTCGAGGAAACCGCTGCTGAAATCACCCAACGAGGTGGCGTTGGCATTCCCGCGCGCTGTGATCTCCGCAGCGACGACGAAACCGAAGCCCTGTTCGCACGGGTCAAAAACGAGCACGGCCAGCTCGATATTCTGGTCAACTGCGCCTGGGCCGGTTATGAAGGCATCCATGATGAGTCCGATTTTCCCATGGAGCAGCGATTTTGGGAGCGCCCCCTCACCTACTGGGATCGCAACCTGTCGGGATTGCGGGCAGCATACACCTGTAGCGTGCTGGCGGCGCGCATGATGGCTGTTCAGCAG
>JAIOHN010000451.1 GCA_019912985.1 Anaerolineae bacterium
CAAGAGAATGAAATGTTGCATGGCTTCATTCTGGAGGAAAGCGGACGAAAAAAAGAAGCCCTCGCTTTTTATAAAAGCCTGGTAGAAAAGGACAGCGATGACCTGGTTGCTGCCTACAGATTGAGCCTGCTTTATTTCAAAGATCAAAAATACAAGAATGCCGAAAACATACTGGACGACATTCTCGAGGAAAACCCGGGCATGGAAGAAGCAAGAATCTTGCTCGCCAATCTTTATTTCGACAAAGGCTTGTACAAAGAAGCAATCAGCCAGCTAGATCATATTGCCCGGGGCTCAATGGTCGAATTGGAAGCCGCCTTTCTTGCAGCCAAATGCCAGTTCAAGCTCAACCGTTTTCGCGATGCCGTTATTGGATTCAAGACCTTGAGCGCTAGTCGCGATCTTAAACCGGATGAATTAATAATGTATGCCACAGCGCTCAAAGAAACCAACGATTTTATAAGCGCCAAGTTGATGCTGGCCAAAGCCAAGAACCAGGATCCCAAAGACAAAGCGGTCAAAGCTCAGATTCGCCGCCTGGAGCAGGATCTACCGCCTATCGCCAGGCTCGAGATCGACCGACCTGAGAGCGACAGGCAAGACTAACTATCTAAATAAGATTGATATACTATAAAAGACTTATGACCACTTAGGCTGAGCCATGGCCGACCCATTTTACTCGAGCGAAAACTTCGACCCCCAATTTTTTGACCAGGTTCAAGCGCCGGGCGAAGGCGAAGCCTTTCCCTATGTGCTCAATCGGCGCTGGGAAGTGCGAAGCAAACTGGGACAGGGTGGTATGGGCACAGTCTTCATGGCCCGTGACCTCAATCTCCCCAATCTCTCCGAGCAAAAACGCTCATGCGTAGTCAAACAGCTTCGAGATGACTTCTTTAGAGAAGAAGACAAAGAAAAGGCGCTGCAATTTTTCATCAGGGAAGCCCAGGTACTGGCTTCACTTTCTCATCCCAATATCGTCCGGGTTCTGGATTTTTTCACTCAAAATGAGCGCTCTTTCCTGGTCATGGAGTATGTCGAAGGACAGAATCTTCATGAGATGGTAGTCAAACGTCAGGAACCTTTCCCTGAAGAAACAGTACTGGAGTGGGCATTGCAAGTTTGCGATGTGCTTCATTATCTGCACACTCACAATCCGCCGGTTATTTATCGCGATCTCAAACCGAGCAATATCATGATTGATGTAGGCGATCAGGTAAAACTGGTCGACTTCGGCATCGCCAGACCGTTTGAAGAGACAGAAGACAATACCCATGTCGTCTCGCAAGGTTATTCACCGCCTGAACAATACTGGGGGGCAGCTGACCCGCGCTCGGACATCTATGCGCTGGGCTGTACGCTGCATTTCCTGCTTACCGGGCAGGACCCGGCCGCCCTCAGCGTAGCGATCCCGAGAGATATCAATCCCGATGTTTCGGATCATATGGATCAAATCGTTCAGCGCGCCACCCAACAAGATGTCTGGAGTCGTTATCAGTCGGCTCTGGAGATGAAAGACGAGCTTACCTATAGACGTGCCGATACGGTGGCGGCAAAGCCCAGGCCACTTCTAATCGCCTGCGTCTTTATTGTCCTGGCCGGACTTTTTCTGGGCGGTCTGAAAGTACTTGCAGTATTGCACGAGCAAACCCAGACTTCGCAGAAAAATGTCACCGAATACAGTGCCGAACGCGAAGCTCTAGAAGCCGATCGACGAAAAATCGAAGCAGAAAAGGAAGAGTTGAAGAAAGTGAAAATGCTTTACCAGTCTTCCATTAAAGGAATCGGTCAAACTCAAGATTCTAAAACCGCTGCGCCAGAAGTAGAGACATCGAAAAAAATCGGAACACAATCTGCCTTTCCCGCCTTCCAGGACAGCGACGAACTGAGTATTACCGATCCGGACGGATTGAAATAAGTCTCGAGGCAAGAATTGCCGCCTGCTCGGAGCCAGTTGCACCTTTGAATTGTCTTGCCGGGCAGTGATACTATAAACTCGGCTGGCGCAACTAATTTCGAGCTTAGAATCACAAATAACGGATTTACTAATTGGGCATGAAAACACTGAAAACAAGAATAAAAGACTTCTGCCCCAGTCTGCTTATCGCGTCCGTGCCGATACATCTCGGCTTGCTAGCCCTTTTCTTCTTTCTCATCCTACTTTCA
>JAIOHN010000452.1 GCA_019912985.1 Anaerolineae bacterium
GTCGCGCAGTATCGAGTTATTCGCCCGCTTGGCCCCGGCGACCCCTGTGCTGCCCGTCGCCGTCAGCGGGGTGCTGTCTCCGGCGGCGCTGCGTCATCCGGTCGCGCGCCTCTATCGCACCCGTAAAGATCGCGATTGGGCAGCGGCCAGTCTGCAATTTTTGCTGCGACGCTACCAGACCGGGACCGTTACCCTGCGCTATGGGACACCTGTGTCCGGGGATGGACCCTACGAGGCGGCGGTCGCGCAGATGGCGGCGATGATCGAAAGCAGTCATCACACCCAATTTTGAAATTTGGCACCTTTATCCTGTATATAACTTGACAGTTATATAACTAATGTGGTATATTAGAGTTATGGCGACGATTTTTGAAGCGTTGGCCGATCCAACGCGAAGGCAAATTCTGGATTTACTCCGTGAGCGACCGCACCTGGTCGGTGAACTGGTCGATGCACTGGAGATCAGCCAGCCCGGGGTATCCAAGCATCTGCGCATTTTGCGCGAGATCGGGCTGGTGAATGTGCGGCAGGACGCGCAGCGTCGCTGGTATGAACTACGTCCGGAGCCGCTGGCCGAGGTTGACGGATGGCTGGAGCCATATCGCAGCCTGTGGGAAGCAAGATTTAATCGCCTGGATGAGCTTTTAAACGAATTACAGGAAAAGGAGCGGCAAGATGACGACACTGAATCTGGTGGCTGAACCGGGAATCCAGGAAATCCGTATGTCGCGGGAATTTGACGCCCCGCGCGAACTGGTCTTCAAGGCGTTCACCGACCCGGAACTGATTCCGCGCTGGTGGGGGCCCGGTGACCTGACGACCGTGGTTGACCAGATGGATGTGCGCAAGGGGGGTATCTGGCGTTATGTCCAGCGCGATGCCGATGGGAATGAATTCGCATTCAACGGCGTCTATCACACCATCACGGCATCTGAGCAGTTGGTGTTCACCTTTGAATTCGAGGGGATGCCCGGTCATGTCCTGCTCGAAACCGTGGCTTTGGAAGAATACAATGGCAAGACCCTGCTGATGGATACCTCCGTGTTCCAATCGGTCGAGGACCGCGACGGCATGCTCCAATCGGGCATGGAAGAAGGCGCGACCCAGAGCTGGGATCGCCTTGTTGAACTGCTCAAGACGATGAACGCTTAATCTCCCACCCCAACCCACATCGTCGTCACGACCTGCGTGTGCGCGGCGCAGCGTCATTTCCACCGCCAACCATAACTTGATCGCAGCCACGCCGGAAAGTTGAAAACCGCTTTCCCTGTGTTCGCTGCGCCTCAAGCGCGTGGGTGACTTCAATATTCGCATAAACGACAGCGAGCGCACCTCCGTGAGAGCGTGTGCTCGCTGCTGCTTCTGGTCATTTTTAGACTGCGCTTGGGGCCTCCACACGCGTCATCGTCTTGCTGAGTGTCTCCTGCGGCAGGTAGGCACCGTGATCGCGCAGGGTGTGGACCAGTTGTGCCGTGTCCAGTTCGCAAGCGGCCTGCCGGTCCGCCCCCTACGACCACCAGGTCATAATCTGCTTCCAGGGGAATATCACGCTCTAATCGGTAAGTACTCATGTTTAAGTTTGTCCTTGCAATAAACGCCCTGCTTAAAGTTTACTGCGCGGATAAAACGCGCCACGTTACCTTTATCACGGTTTTCGCGGTTTCTAGTTCGTGGATTTTCAGGGAGCGGCATGCCGAGGGGCAGCACGTGCGCTGCCCCTGCGTGAATTGGTGAGTTTAGCGGGTGAGCTGGTCGAGGCGATCCACGTACTCGGCCAGAGTCGCGAAGGCTTTCTCGACCGGCTCTGGCGTGCTCATATCGACCCCGGCCAGCTTGAGCGCATCGACCGGATAGAGCGAACTGCCCGCACTGAGGAAAGCGACATAATCCTCCGCTGCGCTAGGTGTCCCTTCCAGGATGCGGGCCGACAGCGCGTGCGCGGCGCTGATGCCAGTGGCGTACTGGAAGACGTAGAAGTTGCTGTACAGGTGGCCGAACTGCGCCCAGGTGATGCCCACGCGTGAACGGTCGACATGCATCTGGCCGCCGTAGCCTTCTTCAAACAGGTCGGCCATCAGGTCAATGAGATCGTCGGCGGTCACGCCTTCGCCGCGTTCCACCCGCTCATGCACTTCCAGCTCAAAGCGTGCCAGCGTTGGCATGATGAAGAAGTAACGGTGGATATTATCCATCGCTTCGCCGATGAGATTGATCTGGAACTGCGGGTCATCATTGGCTTCAAATAGGTAGGCGCGCGTCATGGCCTGATTGAAATTCGAGGCAACCTCCGCCACAAACAGCGAATAATCAGCGTAGACATAAGGCTGCGTCTTGCTGGTCAGATAGCTGTGCATCGAGTGACCAAGCTCATGGGCAAGGGTGCTCATGGCCCCCAGGCTATTATCAAAGCTCATAAGGATGAACGGAAATGTGTCATAGGTCCCAAAGGAAAAGGCCCCGGCAGTCTTGCTTTTGTTGGGATAAAGGTCGACCCAGCGCTGTTCAAGACAGCCGCGCCGCAGTGCGGTCACGTAATCATTGCCCAGTGGACTCAGCCCCTGGCAGATCCAATCCACCGCCTGCTGATAATTCACCTCTGGCTGCTCGGTGGCGATGGGTGCCCAGATGTCATAGGGATTCAACGTCTCCACCCCAAGCGCGCGGCGGCGAATGGCCCAGTAACGATGCCAGGTCGGCAGGTTCTGCTTGAACACATTGATCAGGTTGTAAAAGACTTCTTTGGGGACATTATTGCGGAACAGCGATGCTGACAGCGCCGAGTCGTAATTGCGGGCGCGGGCGTAGAACACATCGCGCTTGACTGAGGCGAGATAGTTGCTGGTGAGCGTGTTTTTCAGCCCCAGGTAGCTATCGGCATAACTTTCCCAGGCGGTGCGGCGGGCTTCGCGGTCGGACCCGGCGAGGAAGGTGTCGACATTGCCCTGTCCAACCTCTACCGTCTCACCATCGCTGGTGGTGGCCGGGCGGAAGGTCATGTCGGCGCTGGTGATCATTTCCTCGGTGTTATCGACTGCCGAGAACGGATCACGAGCCATCGCCAGCACTTCTTCGACTTCCGCTGAGCGAACATGCTGCTGCTGGCGAAACAGGTCTTCAAAGTAATGGGCGCGCGCATTCAAGCTCGGCTCGTCTTTTACCCACTGCGTGATAGTATCCTCGCCAATCGCCAGGATTTCCGGCTCGCTGAAGGCCGTGGCCGCGCTGAAACGGCTGGCGAGTCCGGCGGCCTGGCCTGCCATGCCAATCGCCTGCTGGTTGGTGGTCTCCACCGCTTTGGACATGAAGGCGTAGAAGTAGAGTTTTTCGACACGGCGGGCCAGTGCGTCAATCGTATCCAGGCATTCGGTCAGACGGGCCGCCCCCTGATTGAGTGTGTCGGGGAACTGCGCCAGACTGGGCAGGTCAGCCTCAATCGCTTTGTATTCGGCCTGCCAGTCCGCCGGGGTTGGATAGACACTCTCGGCATTCCAGGTATGTTCCCTGGCGATTTCACTGCGGGCAGGCAGTGTTTTTACAGCAGCCATGATGACTCCTCCAAAAAATTTCTGACATTCAGAAAAACTTGTCCAGCCATTATAACTGAACCCGGGTGTATAAAAGAAGGTAACGCAAGAAAAAGGATATGATGTGATGCGAAAGTGGTTGGTTGTTGTTATGGGACTGCTGGCGATGAGCCTGCCCGCAGCCGCGCAGAACGCTGCAATAGAGCCATTCGACTGCCCGTTTTTTATCAGCGGGGCGAGTTGTGGCTATTTGATCGTACCGGAAGATCGCTCTGCGGGGGCAGCCGATGCGACCACGATTAAGATTGCTTATGTCGTCATCAAAAGTAGCAGCGACCATCCCCAGCCGGACCCGATGGTCTATCTGGTGGGCGGGCCGGGTGGCAGCGCGCTATCACGCGCACGCGCAACCCTGACGGAGTTTCTCGCGCCGTTCGTGCGCGATCGTGACCTGATCCTGGTGGACCAGCGTGGGACCGGCTTATCCCAGCCGAACCTGGGATGCCGTGAGTATCGTGAGCAGACGACGACCCTGTTTGAAGCGGATACTGCGCCGGAACAGGCGGCGGCAATGATCGAGCTGACGCTGGCGTGTCATGACCGGCTGAAGGCTGACGGGGCGAACATGGCGGCTTATACCAGCGCGGCGAATGCCGCTGATCTGGATGATTTGCGGCAGGCGTTGGGCTATGACGAGTGGAATCTGCTGGGCATCTCCTACGGCACCCGGCTGGCGCTGACCATGATGCGCGATCAGCCTGAAGGCATCCGCAGCGTGATTCTCGACTCGGTTTACCCGCCGCAGTCCAATCTTTACACAAGCTTGATCGACAATGCCGAGCGCGCGCAGACCATGCTTTTCGCAGCTTGCGCGGCGGACCCGGACTGCGATGCGACCTATCCCCACCTGGAAGCGGTGTTCTGGGAAGTGTATCAGCAGTTGAACAAGGAACCGCTGGTGATCTCGATTAATTCGCCTGTGTTGGGCGCATTTAATGTGGTGATCAATGGCAATCGCTTTTACAACTGGGTCTTTAACTGGCTGTATCATGTGCCGACGCTGGTCAATACCCCACGCTTTATTTATGACCTCAAGCGCGGCGATACAGCCAGCGTGATCGGCCCTGGTATCGAGAGCGAGTTGAACACCCTGTTTGTCAGCACCGGGATGTATTACTCGGTGCAGTGCAGCGAGGAAGTGGCGTTTACTCACGAGTCCGATTTTGATGATATGCTCACACGCCATCCTCGTCTGCGTCCCTATATCACCGCGCAGCCTTCGTTAGGTGCCAATCTGTTGCAGTTGTGCGCCGGTTGGGATACTTATCCGGCACTGGATGTGGAAAACGAAGCGGTGGTCAGCGATATTCCGACGCTGGTGCTGGCGGGTGAATTCGACCCAATCACGCCGCCTGCCTGGGCGCAGATGACCGCAGAAACACTCTCACACAGCTACTACTACGAAGTTCCGGCGGTGGGGCATGGCACCGTGACATCCAGCACCTGTGCGCGGTCGATGGCGCTGGCGTTTGTGGATGATCCCACGCAAGCACCAGAGAGCGATTGTCTGGCAGAAATATCGGGACTGCGGTTTATTACCCGTTCAACAGCGTAGGTTTACAGGCCGCCCCCAATTCTCATAAGATAAGAACAACTGCGGTGCTATAGGAAGTGATGTAAATGCCAAACAAGATGGAACGATTCACCCAACGGGCCAGGCGCGCATTGAGTCTGGCGCAGGAGGAATCTGAGCGATTTCAGCATCACTATATCGGTACCGAGCATCTGCTGCTTGGGTTAATGGACGAAGCCGAGGGTGTGGCGGCGCGGGCGCTGGCGGATGTGGGTCTGGAGCGGTCACGCTGCGAGGCGTTTATCCGGGAGGCTGGCCCATCCACGAGCCGACATTGGGGGCAGCTTGACCTGACGAAAGAGGTCAAGCAGGTACTGGAAC
>JAIOHN010000453.1 GCA_019912985.1 Anaerolineae bacterium
TGTTTGCTCGCTCGATATGCTTTCGCGTATCCGCGATCCATTGCGCATCGGAGTTCAAGTGTGCCAAAAGATGATCGAGGATAGCCACTGTAGCAGTGGGTGATGCACCGCCGAGACCGTCGCGTAGGTTAACGAATGTAATGGGGTCAAGGGCCTTCTGGATTTCCTCTTGAGTCACAGGAGAATCGCAAAGAAAGGAACGACCGATTTTGAGGGACCGCGATGAAAAGATCGCCCTTTGGGCCATATTCGAAGCGTTCCAGAGGGTCGAACTGATGACTTCGACTCTGTGTTACGTGGCAAAAAGCACACAGGACGTCTTGGTCTCACTCCACGATTTTCGGGATAGTGCCATATTTTGTATCGTCAACAGCGATCGAGGATTGTACGTGCCAGCGGAAATGTAAACAGTGGATGAAGTGTCTACTAAAATAATTGCAGGAATGCCTCACAAGGTATCACGTAAAATACTGACCTATTGCAGCCTGGCCGACGATCCCATCGCGCAACCAACCAAGTCAGCGCGATCTGTGAGATGAGTAACAGAGCAAGAATCCGGTTATCTTTAAATTTTTGGCAAAGGCAGCATGTATCGATTTGGATGGATTAATACCAGTCCAGACTGCTCTGGTGGTCTCCTCAACACGTCTAGCGGCTAACATCCCACTGGACAATCCCTGGCAAATGTCATCGAACTCCAAGTGGCTAAGGCAAACTAACAGTGTGTTTAATTTGGAACAAATTGGAAAGCATCGTCAAAATTACGTAGAGCTGCAGAGAAGCATGATTACCGGTTCTCGTATGATCGGTCGATAGATTTACAGTTTCATGTGGACAAGCCGATTCGAGGTGGATGCTATATAGAGCCAACATCTCGTTTTCAAACTGGTTCATCGTTTGTTTCTCCAGAGCCAACCTTGCGATAAAGTCACGAGAGAGGTAAATCTGGGCTATCAGCACACCAAAATATGAAAGCGCAGGCCACCATCGCAGAACGAAAAAGTGATGAGGGTTTGAGGGCTATTGTTTGAACACATCCAGGCGCTATCGGTATCGGACATTGAGATACGAGCAGGCGAACCCACTCGTATCCATTCCAAAGCCGATCCAGGTGTTCGATCTCCACTCGGGTTCTGTCTTGACTTACGATGACCCAACAGCGCCGATCTCGCCATGAGTTCCGAGGCGTTATCCTCCCATCCAGCGTTCAGTGATTAGTCCCGCGGCAATCCGAACAATATCTATGCTGATAGTCGTGACCTCGTTTCCGGGTGAGGGAGTGTCAAGCAGCTCACCGTCGTCATTACTACCTTCCTTCTATCGAACAATCAGACTTTCTGTACTTCTGCCAGAGGTGCGCGCGTGACCTTGCTGAGTCCCTCAATTACGTCAAAGGCTTTGATGCTCAAAGTCGGGAAGCCCTTCAGTTCCGCAACAATTGGCCCATTCATGAAGGCTTGCACGGCGGCGTCACTATCGAACAAGTAAATCCCGCCCGCTTCGTTCTGGTCTTCGTTGATAATCCAGACCTTCCAGCGCAGGCCGGGTATGTCGGCGATGGGTTGAGCATAGGGTTCGTTTTCTTTCTCATACTCGGCCCTGGCCCCGGTAAACTTGAAATTGATTTGCACAATTTTTGTGGACATGTTTTCTTTCCTTTTGGTATGGATAGTTTTGCTTTAGAAGACATAAGCACTTATGTATGACACAGTTA
>JAIOHN010000454.1 GCA_019912985.1 Anaerolineae bacterium
GTGCCATCCGGCGAGTTGTCATCGACGACGAGGATGTGGAGGTTGGGCAGATGGAGGTTGTGGATGGCCTCGATCATGCGCGGCAGGTTCTCAGCTTCGTTGTAGGTGGGCAGCACCACCATCACTCTTGGATTGTCCATCGTTCCGTCCTCACTCTCGACCATACCCCTCATTATAGCGGACCCACGATCCTAAAATCGTAAATCTTTATGAAATTTCTATCCACGGGTGGTCAGTCCAGCGGCCAGCTGCCGATCAGCTCGTCAATTGTCTCCATACAGCGCAGCGCCCGGTTGAGTGCGATCACCATTTGCTGGTAGTGGTGGATTTCGGCCCATTCCAGTGTGCGCCCTCGCCGCTGTTGCAGCCATGTTTGCAGCACCTGGTGATTACCAATTTTCTGCTTCCAGACTCGCCGTTCTACACCGGTAAAATAACGGGTCTGGTTGATATATACTCGCCCGCCCTGTTCTCCCGCCAGCTCGATAAATGCCGGGTGATCGGCGCTGACGGTGTCGTCGCCTGTTCCTGTAAACCCAGTGACCAGCGGCCATGATGCTGACTCTTGAAGCAGGTGCAGGCGCGCGAGCTGTCTGCCGCGCTTTGCCAGCGCACGAAAGCGCTTTTTGCTGCTGGTCAACGGCACATAGGGCAGATCGTTGGCTAAAAATTCACCATAGCGGGCGTGATACTGGCTGCTGGAAAGGATGGCGTAGAGATATGCGAACACGTCTTTCGGCCCGAAGGTGTATTTCAGATCGCCACGTTCCAACGGGATAAACGTCATGTGCAGGCGGCGCGCCAGTTCCAGAATGCAGGCGTGACTGAGATTGGGGTAGCTGCCATCGCGACCCGGCGGGAAAGGGGCATCGTGCGGTTCGGACGGATAGAGATAGAGTGGGAATGCGACGGCCCCGCCCGCCACCACATCCTCATGCGGTATGATCCCCGTGCAAAATACCTGTCCGGCCTGTTCCTGCTGATCATGCGAGCCGACACACAGGAAGCGATTCTCACTTTTCAACACCTGCCTCAGTGCCGAAGAAGCGTCCAGCGGGGTGTAACGGATGTCGAATGGGCGATAAGCCAGCGGGATGGTCTGCGCAAGTCCTTCACGCGTCGCCAACTGCTGCGCGCCTTCGCGAGTGTAGGTGATGTGCTCTGGCGCAACCGCTAATCCCGGCAAATGTACTGGAAAAATATCCGAAAGTTTCCAACCTGCGTAATACTCAGTGCGGACATCGCTGATTGTGTTGTTCGGCAGCAGCGCATAGTGCGGCGCGGTTGGCGTGAGGCTCTCCCAGTTGATTTCGTTAAGGTCGCGTTCGAGCAGCCAATCCTGGGTTGGCGCGGCTGCATAGTGAACACGAGTGATCTCATCACTGCCGCGCTTGACAAAAATGCTGATGGCGTGATCAGTGTCTTCAATACGTAGGACATAAATATCGCGGAAGTTTTCGATCAGCATACGGCGCAGGGCAGTGTGTTCTGCCTGATCAAGATAATCGCTGGGTGTGACCAGTGCCATAACACCCGCGCCATGCTGATAAATTAGCCGCTGGCCCTCGTGCAGAAAGTCCAGATTCTGAGCCTCGCCGAAGATAACCGGTATGGTGCCACGAGAGAAATTTAGCTGGCTCTGGACACGTTCCTGCTGTAGGAGCTGCGCCTTCGGACTATCGCCGGGCGTTGTAAGTGGTGGCTGGAGCGCAGGAGCCAGATAAAGCCGCAGCCGTTGATTGCTGGCGAAATTGTAACCACGCCGTTGGAGCTGGATGCCAAGCTTGAGATGCGCGGCAGCAAATGCGTCCAGAGCTGATTCATAGCCGACGACGTGCGTCAACAGATGATCCTGCACAAACGTATCCCATGCCCCCAATTGGCGCTGCTGACGTAGGGTTTCATACATCTGCTGCACAATGCGATAGAGTACTTTGCCGGAACCCGCTCGGAAATCAACGACGCGGACATGCTCATCCGCCAGCCCCAGGTGATAATTGAAGCGCTTGCCCAGGATGAGATCGGCACTTTTGACCAGATACTGTGCAGCGGCATCGGATGGGCCAGGGTCATTGTGAGTCTGCCCATAGTGGCGGGCGAAGGTGGCGTAAAAATCTGCCACCAGGTCTTCCGCACGGGTCGCTTTGCCGAAATCTTTCAGGATGGTTTCTGTATCAGCTCGGGCCAGCAGCGCGGCCAGCGCATCCACGGCCCAGGTCACGCGCGCATCATAATCGCCATTGTTGGTAATCTGGAAAAACTGGCGGAGGAATGGGTCTGTTGGTGGGAGATCCCAATAAGCATCACGCCGGTTGAACACCTGCTGACGTGCGGCACCGTGATGCCGTACCCGCGCCGCGAAAAGACCGCTCGCGGTCGCCTGTGCGACCATATCCGCGAAGCGCTCTGGTGTAACATCGGGTAGGGCGTGCTGGAAATCGTGCAGCCATCCCAGTAAGTCACGGTTCGGTGCATCACCGGTCAGCACGCGCCGCAGCAGGCGATCTAACTCCCCGGTCAGCATTCCCAGATTTTCCGCCAGTTCATCGGCGCGGGTGATTGTTGTGGGTGTCGCCTGCGCAAATGCCTGGATTAATTGATTAAAGCGCTCATCACTGCGGGCGGGTTGGACTTGCTGGCCTGTGAGCGTCCCTAGCTCCGCCGTCTGTTGAAGTGCTCCATGATGATAACGGCGAAATTCCAGGTAATTGGTCAGGATCAGATTAGGCAGTGGTGCTTGCTCACGTGCCAGTGCATCGAGGTCACTGCCGATGGCAGCTGTGCGGATGTAACCAGCGGGATTGGGACCCTGCCACAAGATGAATGTGGGCGCACCGATTTCCGCGCGCTGTAGATCGTAATCCAGCTTCAGGCCTGCGGTTTCCAGGCGTGCTTGCAGTGCCTGATGAGCGCTGTAACCGTTCGCATTACCGCCGGCGATCTGCTGTTCAATCACCTGGATGTAGTCGCGCATGAAGCGTCTCTTTCTGGTAGGAAGGGCGATCAACCGCCAGTATTGATATGTGTGGGTTTAATCTTGAAGATCATGCGCTGCTCAACACCACGCAGCTGCGGCATGTTCTTGTAGTAATCTTCATAACCCCGATAGCTCAGGCTCAGACTGTTGATATGATCCAGTGCGCCTTCCTCGGTGATTTCATCGACCACGCCACGCACCTCAATCCAGCGATACGGGTCCTCGTGATCGACTGCCAGGACCGTCACGTGCGTATTGGCGTGGATGTTGCGATCTTTTTGCCGCCCACGTGCGGTATTTAAGACGATATGCTCACCATCAAAGCTCGACCACAAGACTGAAGCCTGCGGCTGACCGCTGGGCATGACCGTCACCACAGTCACAAAGTTGGGTGCGCTGAGGAGATCTTCGTGTGTTTCGGGAATGGTTGTGGACATGAATTTACCTTTCTATTGCACACGCTCAATTAAAACCTATGAACATGAAAAACGCGACTGCCAACTGACCCGAATCGGGCTGTTCAGTGAGGCATTCGCGTATTGGATGAGCGCGCGCTCAGGGGAACGCGCCGGTCATCATTGGGATAATCAGCTGAGAAATGAAGGCAGGTAAAAACTCAGATAATGCAGCGGCTCCTCAGCAGCGGATAGAGTCGCAGGGAGGGCATCCGGTGTTGCCAGCATAACGTCATATTGGCCTACAGACGATACTGCACCCTCATAATTTGCTTCACCAACACCATCGGTCACATAAACGAATAGGTCCTCATCTGCGCGTGGCGCTTCTAGTGTGGTGCTGCCGCCTGCGGGAACAGTCGTCGCGGTCAGGCGGCCAGTCATGTGCTGTTCCATCGGCGAATTATCCCCGACCAGGCTGTAAACAGCGGCGTCACCGATCTGCCGGGCGGGAAGCTGTTCGCGTCCGATTTGCTGGTAATGTGGATGAAGGCCACGGTGCTGCCGGTCTGCGATATACCAGATTTGAATCACGCGCACCGGGTCATCGGTGTAGTTCATTTCCATGTGTTCGACGTAATCGCCGGAAAACATACGCTGCAATTCACCCGCGCCAATGTCGCCCTTGCCGCCAGTGGTGTCTTCGTGATGGAGCGTGCCTTCCAGCACCCAGGTGTAAATCTCCAGGCCGCGATGGGGGTGCCAGGTAAAGCCATTGTGCGGCGCGATTTGCGTCATGTGCGCCGTGAGCATTCCACTCAAACGTTGGAGCGGACTCCAGCCACCGACCGCGAAATGAGAGTGCAGCCAGTGAATGGGATGAATGCTGGGAAACTGGTCTGCTGCAAAGTGCTGAAAGCTGCCAGGCCGGACAAACTGCGGCTCAATCAAGGTTTCTTGTAATGGAAAAGTCGCCATTGGCTGTATCATCTCCCCAGGATAAACCCAAAGGGCGACTTAAAAGCCGCCCTGATGATTATTTCTACTGTAGATTATACCGGGGTTTTAGGCAGGTTGCGCCTCGGTCACGAGAATGGCCTCGACATCAAGCGTGATTTTGATGTCTTTGCCGACCAGCCAGCCGCCGCTTTCCAGGGCAACATTCCAGGTCAGGCCAAATTCTTCACGATTGATGGTGGTTGTCCCGGCGAACCCGGCGCGTGTATCACCAAATGGGCTGGAACCCTGTCCCAGGAACTCCGCATTGATGGTGACCGGGCCTGTTACGTCACGGATAGTCAGGTCGCCAGTAATCTTGGCAGTGTTCTCACCAGTGACCTCGACCTTGGTGCTCTTGAAAGTCATCGTGGGATACTTCTCTACGTTGAGGAAGTCCTCACTGCGCAGGTGGTTATCACGGTCAACGACACCGGTCGAACTCATCTGGTCGGTATGGATAACGGCTTCCACGGAAGCGTTTTCCGGATGCTCGGGGTCGAAGTTCACTGTGCCTTCAACATTCTTAAATTCACCGCGTACAGTGGTGATCATCATGTGACGGGCAGAAAACCCTGCTGCACTGTGTGTGGGGTCGATTTTCCACTGGCTCATTACACATTCTCCATACTTGTTGGTTAATCGGACTGTAGTCCGTTTCAGTACCGGAATCATATACCATCTTGGCGATCTTTTCTATAAGTATTCCGTTAGAAAACGGACTCGTGTCCGGTTATGGGGTGAGCAGGCGCACGGTCGCTATGAGGCCGGTGATGATGCGTGGAGTATCGTAGCCAAGACTGTGACGCTGGAAGCAGATGGTGTGGACATCGAGCATCACATACAGCATATCGCAGAGATAATCAACGTCCTGATTAGGGGCGATTTGTCGCAGCAGGCCAAGAATCGTTTGTCGCCACCACAGGTGCGCCGGGTGGTTGAGCATTTGGACGTTTTCATCGGTGACCTGAATGGACAAAAATTCTTCGTTTTGCACCACGAATAAAAGAACCTGCTCTAAAAACCACTCCAGATTCTCGAGCGGATTTTCGTGACTGCGCATCCGGCGCAGGGAACGCTCCTGCAAGTCGCGCATCTCCTGGTCGAGCAGTGCATGGCACAACTCCGCTTTGTTCTGGAAGTGCCGGTAGAGTGTACCCTTGCCCACCTGTGCCGCATCGGCGATGGCTGTCATGGTGACTTCACTGACACCCTGCTCGCTGAACAGCCGCTGTGCAGTTTCCAGCAGCAGCATGCGATTTTTGATCGCATCGGCCCGTGTGGGTTGTGAATCATGGGGTAAAAGCATATTGTTATTCATGGTAGTATTATACGCTACGATACAGAAAATTTGAACTGCCATCGCTGTGCGCTGTCCTCGCTACAACTTTTTGTAATCCTATACGTAAATAAATAGTGAAATGCAGAATGTAAATTGCTGCAAATCACCTGTTTCGCAGCTTGTAGGGGGAAATCTATAAATGAACGAAAAATCCAAACGGACACCTCAGCGTATCAATCAACGCCGCTTGCTGGCCTTTATCCTGATCATCTTTGGGTTGGCATTTCTGGTCGTTAATATCAGCGGTTTCAGCGCTACCCAGGTTATTGGGGAGGCGGGGCGCACTGTTGGCGAGACTGCCGGCAGTCTCGGCCAGGCTATCGGCGAAGCGGCTGGTCAATTCGGCAGTTCGGTCGGCAATTTCTTCGGCAATTTCGGGCGAACGATGGGCGAGTTTTTTGGCAGCCTGGGCCGTGGTTTTGGCCGCACCGCCGCCAACTTATGGCCGCTGGTTTTGATTGTAATCGGCCTGGTGCTTATCCTGCGCAACCCGCGCCAGAAGGTCAAACGCCAGCCAGAATTTTTGGAAGACGAATCTGCACTTTAGCAGTGGAGGAAGTGATTGCATCATGACAGAAGCACGTGTACATCGACCAGGATACCGCTCGTTATTCTGGCCTATCATCTTAATTGGTGTAGGGGTGGTCTGGTTGCTTGGCAACCTGGGAATCGTTAGCGCGGCGAATATCGCTGTGTTATTCCGCCTGTGGCCCTTGATTTTGATCGTGATTGGCCTTGATTTGTTGTTTGGCCGCCAGTCGCCGATGCTGGGGGCGCTCATTGGTGTCGGCGCATTGGTCCTCATTATTGTGCTGATGCTGGCAGGTCCATCATTGGGTTTGGCGCCAAGCCTGGATATTACGGTTGACGAATACAGCGAACCGCTTGGTGATGCGCAGTCCGCACGGGTTGACCTCAATATGAGTGTGGGCGAGGCGACCGTGTATGCGTTGGATGACTCCACCGCTTTGCTGGATGCCGAAGTCGCGCATGTTGGTGACGTGGTTCTGGTCAGCAGCGGTGAATCGGAGAAGGTCGTTAGCCTGAGCCAGCGCGACGAGGATGTCAATTTCGGCGTCAACTGGATCAGCAGTTGGATCGGCAACCAGCAGGAACTCTACTGGAATGTCGGCCTGAACAAAAATGTGCTGCTGAATCTGAAGATCAACAGTGGTGTTGGCAGCAACCAGCTTGACCTGAGCGAGTTACAACTGACCGCTTTGAATGTCAGTGCCGGTGTGGGCGCGCTGAATATCACCCTGCCAGCCATGCCGGATAGCTATGATGCTGCTGTCAACGCAGGTACTGGCGAAATCCGGGTGACGATTCCGGATGGTGCCGCCCTTCGGCTGGATATTAACGGTGGCGTTGGCGAGGTCACCCTGGATGTACCGGATGACGCGGCTGTCCGCGTGACTGGTAGCAGCGGCGTCGGCAGCATCAATGTGCCGGGCAACTTTGAGCGTATGGACAGCAATGACGATCAGGTCGTTGGCGACCGGGGCGTATGGGAGACATCAGGCTTCGATAACGCTGACCGCCAGATCATTATTGAATATGATGGCGGCGTCGGCAGCCTGAATATTCACTAAGCGGACTCGGGGCGGAGCGAACCTCCGCCCCGAATTTTGAAAGGGAAAACTATGTACGATGAAAAACCCAAGCGGCGTGCCTCATCGCATCCCACCATATTCTGGCCGGTGATCTTGATCGGTGTGGGCATTTTATGGCTGCTGGGGAATCTGGGGGTGATTGGCAGCGCGAACATCGCGGCAGTGCTGCAATTATGGCCGCTGCTGCTGATTTTAGTGGGTATCGACCTGTTGTTTGGGCGTCAATCACGGGCGGTCAGCACCTTGCTTGGCCTGCTCGGTGTTGCGTTAGTGGTCGTGATCGCGCTGTTTGGGCCGCAGTTTGGGCTGGGGGGAGACGCACAGGTCAAAGACCATCAATTCAGTGTCCCCATAGACAACACCGCCAGCGCCACGGTCGAGCTGGATACCGCTGGCGCGCCAGTCCAGATCAGCGCCTTGAGCGATTCCAACAACCTGTTTGAAGCGGACATTCGCGACAGCGGCAATTTTCGATTCAATGCTCAGGGTACGCAAAACACAACCCATATCACGCTGGGCCAGAGTGGTCTCTCGTTTGGCTGGATGTTTCTATTTGGTGATGATGCCACGCCGCGTCAGTGGGATGTCCGGCTCAGTCCGAATGTGCCGCTTGATCTGATACTCGATGGCGGATCGGGCGCATTGCAGCTTGATCTGGATACCCTTCAACTGCGCATGCTGCGAGTCGATGGCGGTTCCGGCGCAGTCGACATCAAGCTCCCGGCGACCGAAACGGAGATGACGACTGCGTTTGATGTGGGCAGCGGTGCCTGGAGCCTGTCTGTGCCAGATCGTGCGCAGATTGACCTGATTTTCGACGATATGGGATCGGGTGATGTCGCCATCACTGTCGCTGAAAACCTCGGCGTGCGGCTGGAAGTGCAGGATGGTGGCTCAGGCGATGCCATCGCGCAAGGGTTCCAGCAGGAGAGCGGTGACGAAGACGAAGGTGTCTGGATTTCAGACAACTATGACAACGCGGATTATAAGTTTCAGATTACCGTGCGCGACATGGGATCTGGCGACTTCACACTTCAGAGGTAAGTTGTGAGATATATTTTGCTGTTATGGGTGCTGGTGGCATGCAGTTCTGCCGCCACGACAGAGCCACAGGTCGAAGCGACGCGACCGCCAGAAGGTAAAGCGCGTGTCACGCAGCTTAATGAACCGATTGATGGCGTCAGTGCCGCCGAGGTCACCGTGAATCTGGCGTTTGAAAACGCTTCGGTGGGCGCAGGGGCAGACGGACTGATGGAAGCGGAGGTCGAGCACGTCAACGATCTCGATTACACCGTCAGTGGAGATCGCACGCGTACCATCACGCTTGCCGAGAAAGCCTCAGCGCAGAATTACACCGGCAGCGAGCCGCTGGACTGGACGATTCAACTCAGCCCGGATGTGCCGCTGGCGCTGACGCTCACCGCTGCGACTGGCACAATGACCCTGGATGCGGCTGATCTCAAGCTGACGGCACTGAATCTGCGGGCGCAGTCTGGCACAAGCACGTTGACGCTGCCGGCCAATAATCCGCTAACTGGCTCCTGGTCGCTAATCTCCGGTCAGATTGAAGCTGAAATTCCAGCCAATGCACAGGTCACACTGGATGATGTGAGTGTCTCATCAGGCACACTGCGCTTGATCGTGGGCGAACAGGCCAATTTGACACTCAATGTGAGCGAGATTGGCTCCGGTCTGGTGGTGCTCGATGTGCCGGATGGGGCTGCTGTGCGGCTGGAAGTGAAATCAGTGGTTTCGGGCTTGGTCGATATTGCTTACTCGATCAATCGGCTGGAAGCCAGCGGCGAAACCGGGGTCTGGGAAACTGCTAATTATGCCAATGCGGAACAGCAGGTGACCGTGTTGATCGAATCTATTCAATCAGGGCGATTTAGCCTGGAGTGAGGG
>JAIOHN010000048.1 GCA_019912985.1 Anaerolineae bacterium
TAGGGTAAGTGATGGATAGCTTTAGAGAGAAAGTAAATCTGGGTATCAGGCTGAACATTACCATCATGAGCGGGTTGGAGGACGGCACTATGCTCAAGTACAACTCGGAGAATGGTGACGGTCACCAGCTGCCAGATGGCACCTGGGTGTTCAGCATAGGCCGCCACGATGACAACGACATCTGTCTGCGCAACGATACGTTTGTCTCTCGAGAGCACGCACGGATTCTGTTTCACAACCACCGCTGGCAGCTTCTGGATAATGGCAGCACCAACGGAACCTACATCGAGACGAGCGATAACGACCAGCGGGTCACTGAAACCGTGCCACTCAGCAAAGGCCAGATCTTTCGTGTGGGGCGCACCTGGTTACGTCTCGATCCAACGGATTAGTCTATGCAAGTCGAACTGAAGGATATTTTGATCGCCGCCCGGCAGGAATCGCACCGCATGCAGCATTACTACATCGGTGTTGAGCATCTATTTATTGCCCTGCTGGATATTCGCGGCGGTCTGATGCGCAGCATTCTGGAAGAGCGCGGCATGACGCCGGATTATATTATTGATGCGGTGCGTCAGAAGGTCGGCAAAGGCAGCAAGCGCCGCCTCTGGGCGGGCACACCTTCCACGCCACGTACCAGCGCGGTACTCAGTTTAGCGAACGTGACGGCTTTAAAAGAAGGGCGCAACGAGGTCAACGAGTGCGATCTGCTGACGGCGATTCTTCGCGAGGGCGAGAGCATCCCCGTGCGTGTGCTGCGCCGTCTGGGGCTGGATACAGAGGAAATGATCGCGCTTGCCCGCACCAGCCGACCCTGGCAGAGTGTGACCCAGAATTATGTCGAGATCGAAATCAACCCGAACATGAGTTACGGCCTGGCGCTGACTGAGGAGCAGCGCCTGATTCTGCGCCGCATGTTTTACGGGTATGCACGCATCCGCGTTGAAAGCAGCCTTACTGGCGGCTATAGTGGTGCGCTGTTGCTGGTCGTCACACCAATGCACACCGATGGTCGGGTGGATGCAGCGGTGGTGGTCAAAATCGCGGAAGCGGACGATATTCTGGACGAAGCCACCCGCTACGACACGCATATCAAGAATACCCTCCCGCCACTGACCGCCCGCATCGAGGATAAACCCGTTGCACCTGATGTCTGCACCCAGGCGGGCATTAAGTATACCCTTGTCGCTCAACAGGATAAGCCACCGCAGGATTTGCGCACGGCTGCCGCAGACATGTCCCCTGCTCAACTAGCGACCTGGCTGCATCAGCAGCTTTATGCGCAGTTCGGGCGCACCTGGTGGCAGCAGCACCGCACGTTCAACTTTCTCGGATGGACCGAATATGATTGGCTGCTGCCGCCGATCCTGACGATTCAGCGCGTTCCTGATCGAGACATTCCTGCAAACACACCTGTTTTGCACGCGCCGTTTAACCGGGGCAAACTCAAAGACATCGAGTATGGCGAGACGGTGGTGTTAGAGAATTTCATCGTGCAGCGGCTCTATCCTAAAGAACATGCGCTTCAACTCAGCATTGGGCGCGGCAACGAGGCCACCAGACGCGCATTCAAAGTCCGTGTCAGCAACGTGGATTTTGAGGAGTCATTTCACTATCGTGGTGAGGTGATCGAGCGGTTGGTTGGGCGCGTATGGGAAACACGCGATGATACGCTTTACCATGCGGCGCTCAAGCTCGAACCGCAATTCAGTCTGAAAGGCGATAAGCTGCACATCCCAGCGCTGCCGGGGCCGCCGCTGTTTAATCCGCTTCAGGCTTATGAGGATCTACTTTATTTCCATGTGGAAGGGGCGACCAGCAAAATTCACGGCGACCTTCACCTGGGCAATATTCTGGTGGGGCCGTACGACAGCGCTTTTTTGATCGACTTTGCCCACAGCCGCGACGGACATACAGCCTTTGATTGGGCCATGCTTGAGATTAGCCTGCTCAGTGAGCGGATCATGCCCCTGGTCAGCGGCGATTGGGACGCGGTTTACGAGGTGCTGTTATACGTCGAGGCACTCAACAAACGGACGGAATTTCCAACATTCAATCATGAATTGGAAGTGGCCTTTGTGCCACTGCGGACCCTGCGAGCCATCGCGCAGCGCTGCCTGAACGACGAGCACAACTGGATGGAGTATCATGTCGCGCTAGTATTTTGCGCCCTGCGCGCCCTCACCTGGGAGACGATGAACCTGGGTGCGCGGCGGTTGATGCTGCTGCTGGCCGCGCTCAGCGTGGAAGCCTGTCACCAGCCAGCAGCACACCATCAACGATTTCCAAAACCAGATCAACTGGACGATACCGAATTCTAAATCTGATTGAGAATGGCCTGCGCAAACTCGTCGGTGCTGATAAAGCTGCCACCATGCGCGATGTCTGCCGTGCGTGCGCCTTCAGCTAAAACATTCTCAACCGCCTGCTCGATGGCCTGCGCCTCAGTTTCCAGGTCCAGGCTGTATCGCAGCAGCATCGCTGTGCTCAAGATTGTGCCTGTGGGATTGGCTTTCCCCTGTCCGGCGATGTCGGGCGCGGAGCCATGAATCGGCTCGTAGAGGCCAAAGCGCTCCGAGGCCAGTGAAGCAGACGGCAGCATCCCCAGTGAACCGGATAATACTGACGCTTCATCGGTGATGATGTCGCCGAACATATTTCCGGCCACGACCACATCAAAGCTGGACGGGCGAGTCAGCAGGTGCATGGTCATAGCATCCACCAGCAGATGTTCCAGCGCTACATCGGCATAATCTTCATGAACTTCGACCACAGTTTTCCGCCACAGGCGCATCACCGCCAGCACATTGGCTTTATCGACTGAGGTCAGTTTCTTACGCCGTCCCTGCGCTGCACGGAAAGCGACATGCGCGACCCGCTCAATCTCTGGCCGGGTGTAGAGCATTGTATCGTAAGAGCTGTCGCCATCACCGGCTTCCTGACGCGGGCCAAAGTAAATGCCGCCTGTCAGTTCGCGGATAAACAGCATATCCACGCCTTCCAGCATTTCCGGGCGCAGCGGCGTGTACTCAATCAACGCCGGATAAGTTTTTACCGGGCGCAGATTGGCAAACAGGCCAAAATGCTTGCGAATTTTGAGCAAGCCCTGCTCCGGGCGCACGGGTGCAGTTGGATTATCCCACTTCGGCCCGCCGACCGCGCCCAGTAAAATCGCGTCTGACTGCTCACCCAACCGCAGAGTTTCGTCCGGCAGCGCGGTGCCAAATTTGTCGATGGCGATTCCGCCCATCAAGGCTTCATTAAACGTAAATTCATGCCCGTATTTGCTGGCAATCTTTTCCAGCACGGCGATGGCTTTGGAAGTGACTTCCGGGCCAATCCCGTCACCGGGCAAAACCATAATAGATGCTTTCATCGAGTCCTATCCTGCTGTGTAGTCAAGTATATAGAAATATTATTCAACCGGTGGAAGGGGTGAGACATCAGTAAAACGCAGGTAATCCTGCCCCACCGTTTTAGCTCCCAGCCGGTGCAATCCATAAAGAATTTGAGCGCGGTGATCGGTGCTGTGGTTGGAAACCTGAAGCAGCGCTTCCCACACACGAACCGGGCGGTCTTGATCGTCCCAGTGCGGCGGCTTCACCGTGCTGAATAAAGTACGACCACCAATATTCTACCGCCATCATGTGAACACATTGGACATGAATGGAACCCACTGAATAATCCAGCGGTTCATCGAACTGCGCGTCCGTGAGCGTCATCACGCAGTCCCAAACCTGACGATTCGCCCAGAAGGTGTAGGTAAACAGGGTGCAGAAACAGGTCTTATCCATGTCGCTAGACCGATTTCAGGTCGCTGACCGTGCGATCATTCTGGACATTCCCGGTGTTCAGTGTTTCCTTCGGCTCGAACAGCAGCACGTGTACTTCATCTTCCGCCACCGGCAAATGCTCGACACCATGAGGAATAACCGCAAACTCGCCCTCATCCAGCACGATTTCCCCATCACGCAGCTTAATCACAAGACGGCCTTTAATCACCAGGAACAACTCATCCTCAACGTCGTGATGATGCCAGACAAACTCACCTTTCAGCTTGACGAGCTTGACGTGAAAGTCATTCACTTCGCCCGCAATGCGTGGACTCCAGTGCTCGGAAAACGCAGCGAGTTTCTGTGCCAGATTGACTTTTTCAATCATCTTTACACCTGCGCCGCTACATCTTCTTCCTGGGCCAACCGCAAACCATACTCCACACTGTCCACCAGCGCATACCAGCTGGCGACAATAATGTTGGTGCCTGCGCCCACGGTACTCCAGCGGCGGTGACCGTTGTGTGTATCAATCAACACGCGGGTGGTGGCTGCTGTGCCGTTCATGCCATCCAGAATACGCACTTTGTAATCGGCCAGTTGGAAATCGGCCAGCTGTGGGTACAGCGGCACCAGCGCCTTACGCAGCGCCAGGTCGAGCGCATTCACAGGGCCGTTTCCTTCGGCTGCGGTGTGCACCACGTCGCCCTGCACATCCAGCTTGACCATCGCCTCCGCGACCGTGCCACGCCCCTTGCGCTCCTCCACCAGTGCCGTGAAGTCGATCAGGGTGAACAAGGGGGTGTAATCCGGGCGCGCGCGATAGAGCCGCACCGCAACCGAGGCCCCCGCGCCTTCGAATACAAAGCCCTGGTTTTCCAGGTGTTTGATCTCTTTCAGCACCTGGACTGCTTCAGCCTTCGAGACATCCAGCCCGAATTCCTCCGCTTTGCTGAGGAGGTTGCCCTGACCGGAGAGGTCGGATACCAGCACGCGCATCTTATTCCCCACCAGCGATGGGTCGATATGCTGGTAGCTATCCACATTACGGCGGATAGCCGCGACATGGATACCCCCTTTATGAGCAAAAGCGCTCTTGCCGACATACGCCAGATGATCGTCCGGCGCGAGATTGGCGATCTCCGCCACCGTCCGCGCCAGTGTGGTCAGTGTGCGCAGGTTTTCCGGCGGGACGCAATCATAACCCATCTTGAGCTGCAAATCGGCGATGATGCTGCACAGGTTAGCATTCCCGCAACGCTCACCATAACCATTGATTGTTCCCTGCACATGAACCGCGCCGCTCTGCACACCAGCCAGCGTATTCGCCACTGCCAGTTCGCCGTCGTTGTGAGTGTGAATGCCCAGAGTTACATTGGGAAAAGCCTGCTGCACCTGCTCAAAGTAACGCGTGATCTCCCACGGTAGTGATCCCCCATTGGTATCGCACAGCACAATCACATCCGCGCCACCGTCAATGGCGGCAGCCAGGGTGTCCATGCCGTATTCCATATCCAGTTTGATGCCATCAAAGAAATGTTCGGCATCATATACCACTTCTTTGCCCAGACTCTTGAGGTAGCGCACACTGTCGCGGATCATGCGCAGATTTTCTTCTGGCGTCGTTTGCAAGACATCGGTGACATGCAGCATCGAGGTCTTGCCCACCAGTGTGACCACTGGGGTGTGCGCATCTACCAGCGCCTGGATATTGGCATCCTCAGCCGGGTCGCTTTCCTTGCGGCAGGTAGAACCAAAGGCCGCGATCCGGGCGTGCTTCAGGTCCAGATCACGCACAGCATCGAAATATCCTGCATCTTTCGGATTTGATCCCGGCCAGCCGCCCTCAATATACGCGACACCCAGGTCATCCAGCAGCATCGTAATGCGTAGTTTGTCGGCCATGGACAGCGAAATACCTTCACGCTGCGTTCCATCACGTAGGGTGGTATCGTAGACGGCAATTCTGGTCATGATCATCTCCTTTTAAATGCAACAGGGCGACCCTCTTCAGGATCGCCCCGATCGTATCAAACGACTTCAGATGTATTTACACGAGCTGGATGCGCAGCTTCATAGGCGCTGGTATCAGCATCTTGCTGAAGCAAAAAACCAAGTTGATCGACCCCATTCAGCAGGCAGTATTTCGAAAACCCGTCGATCGGGAATGCCACGTCACGACCATCCGGCAGTTGTACCGTTTGCGACTCGAGATCGACCACGAGCTGCATATCCGGGTCTTCTTCGGCAAGGCTGATCAATTGCTGATGAGTCTGCTCATCGACTTCGATGGGCAGCAGACCGTTTTTGAGTGAATTGCTGCGGAAAATATCCGCGAAATCCGTACTGATGACCGCCTTGAAGCCCGCACCAACCAGCGCCCACGGCGCATGTTCGCGCGAACTGCCGCAGCCAAAGTTATGACCGCCCACCAGTATCGATACCCCCTGATGCTCAGGCTGGTTCAGCACAAAGTCCGGCTTGGGCGAGCCATCCGCATTGTAGCGCCAGTCACAGAACAGATTGCTGCCCAATCCCGCTTTATCCGTCACTTTGAGAAAACGCGCCGGGATGATCTGGTCGGTATCAATGTCGTTGATCGGCAGCGCGACCGTCTTACCGGTGAATTTTGTGATCGGCTCCATCAGGCCAACTCCCTTTCCATCAGTTCACGCGGGTCAGTGATCGCGCCATTCACAGCGGTTGCCACTGCGGTCAGCGGACTGGCGAGGAATGTACGCCCGCCCTTGCCCTGGCGACCCTCAAAGTTACGATTGCTGGTGCTGACGGCATACTGCCCCGGTGCCAGTTGGTCGCCGTTCATGGCGATGCACATCGAGCAGCCCGCTTCGCGCCATTCTGCACCCGCTTCTCTAAAGATGTGGTCCAGCCCTTCGGCTTCCGCCTGGGCCTTGACCTGCTGCGAACCGGGTACCACCATCATCCGCACACTGTCGGCCACACGTCGGCCTTTGATCAGGCTGGCTGCTTCACGCAGGTCGGAAATGCGTGAGTTGGTGCAGCTTCCTACAAACACCACATCAACTGCCTTGCCGAGCAGACTCTGCCCCGGCTGCAAATCCATATACTTCAGCGCCTTATCCAGCGCCATCTTCTGCGTGGGGTCGCTCATCTGATCAGGGTCAGGCACAGGATTGGTGATTTTCATGCCCATCCCCGGATTGGTCCCGTAGGTAATCATCGGCACCAGATCATCGGCGTTGAGAACGACTTCGCTATCAAAAACCGCGCCATCATCGGTCGGCAACTGACTCCATGCTGCAACGGCCTGATCCCAATCCGCACCTTTCGGCGCAGCCGGGCGTCCGGCGACATATTCAAAGGTCGTCTCATCCGGTGCGACCATACCGGCACGTGCGCCGCCTTCAATCGACATATTACAGACGGTCATGCGGCCTTCCATGCTCAGTGAGCGGATGGCCTCGCCCATGTATTCGATCACATGGCCGGTGCCGCCGCCGACGCCGATCTTGGCGATCACCGCCAGGATGATGTCTTTAGCCGTCACACCAGGATGCAAACGCCCTTCCACACGCACCGCCATTGTTTTCGGCTTGCTCTGGAGCAGCGTCTGCGTGGCGAGCACGTGCGCGACCTCGCTGGTGCCGATTCCAAAGGCTAGCGCACCGAATGCGCCGTGAGTGCTGGTGTGGCTGTCACCACAAACGATCGTCATGCCGGGTTGGGTCAGGCCCTGCTCCGGCCCGATCACATGCACAATCCCCTGTTTGCTCGTTCCCAGGTCGTACAGCGGAACGCCAAAATCGTTGCAATTTTTGCGCATGACATCCAACTGCGCTGCCGCCATCGCATCCGCCACCGGAATAATGCCTGCGGCATTACGCGGCGTGGTTGGCGTGCTGTGATCCATCGTAGCCAGCGTTTTATCCGGGTGGCGCACTTTCAACCCGCGCTCACGCAGCACCGTGAACGCCTGCGGTGAGGTGACTTCATGCACCAGATGCAGGTCGATATAAAGCACTGCCGGAGTCGCCTCGGTCTGCGGCTTTACCAGATGATTGTTCCAAACCTTCTCAAACAGGGTTTGCGGTTGTGTTCCACTCATTCCGTTGTTCCCTCGATATATCCCAAAATTATCCCAATATAACCCAAGTTACTGTCGCTCGCTGATCAGATTCACAGTTGACACAGCCCCTTCCGGCTTGTGTCCACCGATCCCAGTCACCGCGACCATCCGGTTTACCGCCGCCAGATACGCTTTCACACTGGCAACCACAATGTCATCATCTGCGCCATAGCCGCCAAAGGTCCGCGTGTCATCAACTGTCGAAATGCGGACCGTGACCTCGCCCAGAGCGTCAATCCCCTCTGTTACGCTGTAGACACTGTACTCGACCAGCACGTTCGGCGCTTTCACAATGGCATCAATCGCGCGATAGGAGGCATCAACCGGACCCGTGCCGACTGCCGCGTGGATGAAGGTTTCGCCGTTAGCATTGGTCATTCTGACCGTCGCGGTCGGCATCCCCATCGTGCCGCAGGTCACCTGAATATCGACCAGGCTGAAAATTTCCTCCGGCCCTTCAAACTCATCGGTAATCAGCGCTTCCAGATCAGCATCGGTGACCGTTTTCTTGGCATCTGCCAGATCTTTGAAGCGTGCAAACACCTGATTGAGCGCATCGCCTTCCAGCTTATAGCCCATTTCTTCCAGGCGTACCTTGAGCGCGTGGCGTCCGCTGTGCTTGCCCAGCACCAACTGGCTTTGCGATAGACCCACGCTCTCTGGTGTCATAATCTCATAGGTACTGGCGTTCTTGAGCACGCCGTCCTGATGAATGCCTGCTTCGTGAGCGAAGGCATTCGCGCCGACAATTGCCTTGTTCGGCTGTACAGACATACCGGTGTAGTTGCTGACCATGCGGCTGGATTTGACGATCTCACGTGTATTCACATTTGTCCGCAGATTGTAGAACTGGGGACGCGTTGCCAGCGCCATCGCAACCTCTTCCAGGCTGGTGTTGCCCGCGCGTTCGCCAATCCCGTTGATGGTCACTTCGACCTGCCGCGCACCGCCCATCACGCCAGCCAGGGTGTTGGCGGTCGCCAGACCCAGGTCGTTGTGGCAGTGAACCGACCAGATCACCCCGCTGCCGGGACCCCCACCGGGTGTCTCCGCGATGAGATGCGCGATGGTATCCTGCCATTCCTGTGGCGTGACATAACCCACTGTGTCCGGGATGTTGAGCGTGGTCGCGCCGCACTCAATTGCCAGCGAGCACACCTGAATCAGGTATTCCATATCGGTGCGTCCGGCATCCATAGGGCTGAACTCGACATCTTCACACAGGCTGCGTGCCAGCGTGACGGCCATCCGCACCCGTTCCAGCCCCTCTTCGCGGGTGAGGCCAGTCTGGTACTTCAGGTGAATGTCGGAGGTTCCCAGGAAAGTATGAATGCGCGGCTTGGCAGCATCCTTGACGCCCTCCCAGCAGGCGAGAATATCCTTCTCGACCGCGCGCGCCAGCCCACAGATGACGGGGCCATCAGCCGTACCCACTTCACGGGCGATGCGCTGCACGGCTTCCAGGTCGTCAGGCGAAGCTGCCGGAAAACCGGCTTCGATGATGTCCACGCCCAGTTTCGAGAGCTGCCGTGCAATCTCCAGCTTTTCAGCGCTGGTCATGGTTGCGCCGGGGCTCTGCTCACCATCACGCAGGGTCGTATCAAAAATGCGGACTACATTCGGGTCGATCGTTGTGGTGCTCATGTTGGAGTGATCCTTTCATAACCAAAGCGAGTAAATGAGTAAGGTCAGCAAGGCCATCTTCAGTCATGCAATCACCCCCTTTCCAGCAGCTACACCAGTATCGTCATCCATCACGCCTCCTGCTTGATGTGCTTGGCGTGCAGGAAGGGCATCATATCGCGCAGTTGCGCGCCAACTTCTTCAATCAGCAGGCTGTGTTCAGTTTTGCGGCGGCCCAGGAATTCGCTGCGTCCGGACTTATTCTCTTCGATCCAGTTATTGGCAAATGTGCCGTCCTGAATACGATGCAGCACGCCGTCCAGTTCTTCCTGCACCATGCCTTCAATCAGATCGCCAACGACATAACCACCATATTCGGCGGTGTCGCTAACGCTGTACCACATATAACTGAGGCCACCCTCATACAGCAGGTCCACAATCAACTTCAGCTCATGCAGGCATTCGAAATAAGCAATTTCCGGCTGATAGCCCGCTTTGACCAGTGTCTGGAAAGCAGAGCGAATCAGCGCGGTTACGCCACCACACAGAATGACCTGTTCGCCGAAAAGGTCGGTTTCGGTCTCTTCCTGGAAGGTAGTTTCGATCACCCCCGCGCGCGTGCAGCCAATTGCCTTGGCATAAGCCAGCGCCAATGCCTTCGCGTTCCCGGTGGCATCCACTTCAACGGCCACCAGCCCAGGAGTCCCCGCGCCTTCAGTGAACACTTCACGCACGCGGTGGCCTGGTGCCTTTGGCGCGACCATCGTCACATTCACGCCTTCAGGCGGGACAATCTGCTTGAAGTGGATATTAAACCCATGCGCGAACATCAGCATATCGCCAGGGTTCAGATTGTCTTTAATATCGGCTTCGTAAATTTCAGCCTGTTTGGTGTCCGGGATCAGCACCATCACGATGTCAGCCGCTTTGGCTGCATCCGCGACAGACATTACCTCAAAACCATCCACCTCGGCTTTGGCGCGGCTCTTGCTGCCTTCATGCAGGCCGATCACGACCTTCGCTCCGCTGTCTTTCGCATTCAGCGCATGGGCATGTCCCTGGCTGCCGTAGCCAATGACGGCAATCGTTTTGCCGTTAAGCAGCGAAAGATCCGCGTCTTTGTCGTAATAAAGTGTTGCCATGAAAAAATCTCCGTTCGTATTATGCGACGTTCCCTTGAACGCGCTTCCCCTGAAAGGTATTGCCCAGGGCGGCATTCATCTTGCTACGCCGCCCTCTTGTTTGTATCTCTAGACGCCGAAGCGTTGACCATTGGTGGCAGTGGTTGGAATTGGCGGCTGGTACTCAGTGTCCTGAATGCGCACACCACGCCCCATCGCCACAACGCCAGTACGGACCATTTCTACAATACCAATCGCCTGCAGATGTTGGATAAACTCCTCGACCAGATCCTCGTGAGCCGCAATTTCGACAATGGCGACTTTCGGGCCAATGTCCACAATCCGTGCTGGATAGCGATCACATAGTTCAGTCAGGTCATTGCGCGAGTCAGCGTCGTCGCTGCGCACTTTAATCAGCGCCAGGTCACGGCTCACATGCGGGTGTTCCGAAACCACCCGCACTTCGATTACGTTGACCAACTTACGCAAGTTGGCCGCAATCAATTGTGCATTGGCTTTCTGACCATCTACCACAATCGTCATGCGCGAAATATGCGGCTTGTGTGTACGCCCGACCGTGAGGCTGTCGATATTGAAGTTGCGCCGCCGGAACAGGCTGGCGATCCGGTTCAGGACGCCGGGTTTATTTTCAACCAGTGCCACCAATGTATGTTTGATTGCCTGGGAATTTTGCTGCTCATCCATTTGTAATTTTCTCCCCTGGCTTGGGTCGGCGGATCATATTGTGCAGGTCGGCTCCACTAGGAACCATCGGATACACAATGTCCTCTTTCTCAATCACGTATTCAATGAGTGTTGGCCCGTTGATGCTGCGGGCAAAAGCAACCGATTCCTCAATCTGGTCACGGCTGGTCACGCGCATGGCCGGAATATCGAAGGCTTCGGCCAACTTGACGAAATCCGGGCTGTACATAGGGGTGGCCTGGTAGCGCTCTTCATAGAAGAGTTCCTGCCACTGGCGTACCATGCCCAGGAAGCCATTGTTGAGGATCGCAATATTGACGTTGATGTTTTCCTGTGCGGCAGTCGCCATCTCACACATGGTCATCTGGAAGCCGCCATCCCCGACAATTGCCCACACTTCCTCATCCGGTTGTCCAAACTTCGCACCGATTGCCGCAGGGAAACCGAAGCCCATCGTGCCAAGTCCGCCGCTGGTAATCATCGTCGAAGGCCGTTGATGCGGATAATACTGCGCTTCCAGCATCTGATGCTGTCCCACATCACTGACTGTGATGGCATTCCCACCTGTGCAGCGCCACAGGTCATTAATCACCTGCGCACCCAGCAAGCGCCCCGTGGTCTCGTGATGGAGAATATCACGCTCGTCGTCATCTTCCTGCCAATCACGGATGCGCCCCAACCATTCTGGATGCTGTTTCTTCTCCACACCCGGAATGAGTTGTGTCAGCACGGTGCGCAAGTCACCGGAGATTCCCACATCCACCTGCACGTTTTTGTTGATCTCGGACGGGTCAATATCGACGTGAATCTTTTTGGCGTTGACTGCATAGGTTTTGATATTGCCAGTTACACGGTCATCAAAACGCATCCCGAGTGCAATCAACAAATCCGCGTCCTGGATCGCATGATTGCTGGTGGCTTCGCCATGCATCCCCATCATCCCCAGGACCAGCGGGTGATCTTCTGGAATAGCACCTTTCCCCAGCAGCGTGAGCGAAACCGGGATACCGCCCAGTTCTGCCAGTTCTCGAAGCTGTTGTGTCGCGCCGGACATGATAATCCCATGGCCCGCCAGGATCACTGGGCGTTCAGCTTCGTTAATCAGGTGCAGTGCCGCTTCAATATCGGTATCCGGTGCTGATGCGGGCGGCTGATACCCAGGGAGCGTAATCGGCCCTTCAGGGTAAACGAATTCTATCTTCTCGATCTGGACATCTTTCGGCACATCGACCAGTACCGGACCGGGACGGCCTGTCCGCGCAATATGAAACGCCTCGCGGATGACATAGGCCAGTTCCGTAATATCAGCCACAAGGTAGTTGTGCTTGGTCACTGGTAGAGTAACACCGGTGACATCGGTTTCCTGGAAGGCATCCGAACCGATCGCGCCACGCGTAACCTGCCCGGTGATGCACACAACCGGTGACGAGTCCATCATCGCGGTGGCAATCCCGGTCACAAGATTGGTAGCCCCTGGCCCGCTGGTGGCGATGGCGACACCAACACGGCCCGTAGCACGGGCATAACCGTCGGCCATGTGCGAGGCACCCTGCTCGTGGCGCACCAGCACGTGATGAATCTGCGGGTACCGGGTCATGGCATCGTAGGTAGGCAAAATTGCGCCCCCCGGATAACCGAAGATGACGTCCACACCCTCCCGCAGCAGACACTCCATAATAATTTCAGCACCGCTTAACAACATTGTTTCTCTCCCTCGGTCGATTAGCTAATCGCCACTCGCCGGCTCGGACTGACGCACCTGAGTCAGCCAGCCGAATTTATCCGGTTTTTGCCCTGACGTGATCGCGAAAAATTCATCCTGAACTGCTTTCGTAATCGGCCCTCGACTGCCAGAACCGATTTTGATGCGATCTACCGACCGAATCGGCGTCACTTCCGCCGCCGTACCGGTAAAGAAGATTTCATCCGCAATGTACAACATATCGCGTGCGATAGCCTCATAGCGGATTTCATAGCCCAGGTCTTTGAGGATGGTCAATGCACTGTCACGGGTGATGCCCATGAGAATACTGGAGCCAATTCCCGGTGTATACACCACGCCATCGAGAATCACGAAGATGTTTTCCCCCGCACCTTCGCTGACATAGCCGTTGTAATCCAGAGCAATGCCTTCTGTGAAACCGTTGTCCTTTGCTTCCATACTGATGAACTGACTGTTGACATACTGACCGCCGATCTTTGCCAGTGACGCAAAGGTATCCGGCGCAATCCGCCGCCAGGAGCTGACCTGGACATCAATCCCCTGCTCAATGCCCTCAGCGCCCAGGTAACGCCCCCAGTCCAGCGTAAAGATCACCACCTGCACCGGAGATTTGCGCCCCTCGACACCCAAAGGCCCTGCACCTCGAAACACCAGTGGCCGAACATAGCACGATTCATGCTTGTTGCGGGAAATCGTTTCGACAACAGCATTATTCAAACTATCTTCATCGAATGGGAGTTCAATGCGCGCAATTTTGCAGGAGTTCGCCAGCCGATGAGTATGCTCCCGCAGGCGAAATACTGCCGGGCCTTTGGGGGTGGCATAGGCGCGTACGCCCTCAAATACGCTGGAACCGTAATGCAACGCATGGGTGGTTACATGGACGTTGGCATCGTCCCATTTTACGTATTCCCCATTCATCCAGATCCATTCTGCTGTCATCGCTTCATTCCTCTTTCGCAAATAACGTAAAAGAAAACGCGCTTTCCGGTTTTAGCTGTTGTATACAGCGGAAAGCGCGTCAAGGATTGGCTGTTGTGCATCCTCTGCACACGACATTTGACGGTTTGCTTCAGTTTGATTGGTCATCATCCAACGGGCGTGAGCATACACTTCAGTCCATGGGCTGGTAGGATAATGATCCTGCTTGTAGGAGTCAGGAGATTGATTGGCTGATTTCCGGTTCACGTGTGCCTGTTCCTCTCAAAAAAAAAGCCCCCAGGCTTGGGGGCGTATCGTGTCACAGATTTTAGTGATTGCCACCCAAGCCGTTATAACCCGCCAATAATAAGGACGAGTACGATGACGACGATAATAAGGTTGAGGGTGACGCTCAGGTTGCGCTTGCTTGACATCGTTTTACTTTTGTCACATAGATATGCGGATAGCTTAACCAGCATCCAGTGAAGTGTCAAGAGGACACTTCTAAATGGTACATTTTCATATAGTTTGGCTACTAGACTTTATAAGAACTGCACAAAGAGTCCTTAACGACCAGCCAGCCAGGTCCGGGCCTGCTCGATTTGCTGGCGCACGGCGGATGGAGCCGGGCCGCCGGGTGCATTACGGCGCGCGACCGAGGCCGCAAAATCAAACACCTGGGTCACATCTTCCGCAAACAGCTCGGAAAGCCCACGCAGTTGATCCAGCGACAGCTTCGACAGTTTGACACCTTCACTGGAAGCCAGCGCCACCGCTTGACCGGCGACATGATGGGCCTGCCGGAAGGGCATCCCGCGATGGACAAGATAATCCGCCAGATCCGTCGCCAGCATGTCCTCATCCAGCGCGGCACGCATTTTCTCTGGGCGCACATTTAGAGTACGGATCACCGCAATCACGACCGGCAGCAGCTTTTCGACTGTATCCACCGCATCAAAAAGCGCCTCTTTGTCTTCCTGCAAGTCTTTGTTGTACGTGCTTGGCAACCCTTTGAGCACGGTTAGCAATCCAGTCAAATGACCGATCAAGCGCCCGGCCTTGCCGCGTGCCAGTTCCATCGGATCAGCATTACGCTTTTGCGGCATCAGGCTTGACCCGGTGCTGTAACGGTCATTAAGCGAGATGTAGCCAAACAGCGGATTGCTGTAAATGATGATGTCCTCTGCAAGGCGGCTGAGATGGGTTCCCATCAGCGCCAGTGCGAACAATGTTTCAGCGACAAAATCCCGATCACTAACCCCATCAAGACTGTTTTGACTATACGAAGCAAAACCCAGATCGTGCGCCAGCGCTTCCCGGTCAATATCCAGTGGCGTGCCAGCCAGTGCGCCCGAACCCAGCGGCGAGACGGAGGTGCGCTGCTTCGCTTCTGCCAGCCGTTCCCGATCACGCGACAGCATCCAGAAAAAGCTCATCAGCCAGTGTGCCAGGGTGATCGGCTGCGCAGGCTGAAGATGCGTGTAGCCCGGCAGCAACGTGTCAAGATGCGCGGTGGCTTGTTCGACCAGCGCCCGCTGCAACTGGTCCAGCAGCATGTCCACGCCACCAATCGCGTCTATGACCCACAGGCGGAAATCCGTCGCCACCTGATCGTTACGGCTGCGCCCGGTGTGCAGCTTGCCGCCCACCGGACCCACCAGCTCTGTGAGGCGGCGTTCCACCGCCGTATGAATGTCCTCATCGCCGGGCTTGAGTTCAAACGTCTCATTTGCGAACTCTTCCAGCACCTGCTGCAGGCCATTGATGATCGTGTCCGCTTCATCAGCAGTAATGACACCGGCAGCGGCAATCGCTTTTGCATAGGCGATGCTGCCCTGGATGTCCTGCCGGTACAGACGCCGGTCGAAGTCGATACTATCTTGCAGCGCCCGCAGATCATCATCGGATGGCTCGGAAAAACGCCCGCCCCACATTGCCATGTTGTTCTCCTATCCTGTTTGAAGATGCAGCCAACTGTCGCTTAGTCGCGTTTGAACTTGCTGTAGTCCGGTTTGCGATAGCGGCTCTGACCACCCCCGTCGATCGACAGCAGCGCTTCAACCTTCATCGGCAGGCCATAGAGCTGGATGAAGCCCTCGGCGTCCTTCTGGTTGTAGACATCTTCTTCACCGAACGAAGCGTAATCTTCGCGATAGAGGCTGTAGGGGCTCTTGCGCCCGGCGATAATGATATTGCCCTTGTACAGTTTCAGGCGCACCGTGCCAGTGACCTGCTCCTGCGTGATCTTCACAAAAGCATCGAGTGCTTCGCGCAGGCGCGTATACCACAGGCCGTTGTAAACCAGCTCCGCATATTTCACCGCCAGAAAGTCCTTGTAATGCATGGTGTGCTTATCCAGGCAGATGCTTTCCAAAGCCTGATGTGCCTTGTACAGCAGCGTCCCGGCAGGCGTCTCGTAAACACCATGACTCTTCATGCCCACCAGTCGGTTCTCGACAATGTCCGCGCGGCCAATTGCATGCTTTCCGGCCAGTTTGTTCAGCTTGATAAACAGTGTGACCGGGTCAAGTTTCTCCCCGTTGACGCTGATGGGATTCCCCTGCTCGAAGCCAATCTCGACATATTCTGCTTGGTCCGGGGCCTCTTCGGGGCTGACGGTCAGCTGGTACATGCGCGATTCCGGCTCGTTCCACGGGTCTTCCAGCAGGCCGCCTTCGTGACTCAGGTGGAAAATATTGCGGTCACGGCTGTAGATGTCCTTCTCGGTCTGCGATACCGGTACATTGAACTCAGAAGCATAGGCCAGCGCATCTTCACGGCTGCGAATGTCCCATTCACGCCACGGCGCGATCACCTTGAGTTTAGGATTAAGCGCCATCACGGTTAGTTCGAACCGCACCTGATCGTTACCTTTGCCGGTGCAGCCATGCGCGATGGCATCCGCGCCTTCCAGTTCCGCCACCTCAACCAGATGCTTGCCAATCAACGGGCGCGCAAATGAGGTGCCGAGCAAATACTCACGCTCGTAGACCGCACCCGCCTGCATGGTTGGAAACACGAAGTCCATCAAAAATTCTTCGCGCAGGTCGCGGATGTAGAGCTTACTCGCTCCCGATGCGATGGCCTTCTCTTCCAGGCCGGTCAGTTCTTCTTCCTGTCCCAGGTCTGCGGTGAAGCAAATTACTTCGCAGTCACCATAATTATTGCGCAGCCAGGGGACAATCACCGATGTATCAAGACCGCCGCTGTAAGACAGCACGACTTTCTTCACATCACCCTTCGCCATTTTCTTCTCCCTTTACCAGAATAAAAAAACCCCGAACCGGGTTCGGGGTGTTAGTCGTTTAAGCAAACGCCACGTTTAACCTACCGAACCCGGAATTGGTGTACGGCGACGACGGATACGGCGGTCAATCGTGAACAGTTTCGCAATCATAGCGCCTAAGGATACCCTGAGATCACGATATGTCAAGCGAGCATTGTCTAAAATGGTCTGTCCCCTAAATCTGAAGGAAACTCATAAACAGGAGAGCCATCCTCATTAAACGTGTTTTCTAATTTCTCAGCTAGTTTCTCGCACCATTCCTCAGGAAAATATTGTTCATAATTCAGCAACGCACGATGAAATAACGTGTTATTTGCCTGAATCTTTAGTGAAAGAGCATCAACAAACTTTGACACCTGATACGGATTCACAAGAATCGTGGACGCCTTATGCATAAAAAAGACAATCGCATATCGTACATTGTGAATATCATGACTCTTTAATTTATCCAAGAAAACATCACCAAACTGCTCGTTTAGAGAAAAAAAAGGGATGAAATCACGCGCCCAAGTTAATAAAGCACCATCCGCATTGCATTGACGATTTTCAAGGGCCGTCGCATTTTTGAAACAGCGTAGCAACTTGTTTTCAATTCTCAAACGTGCACTTTCATCAATTCGAAACCAATATTCTTTAGGGAGTATCTGAAAAACTCTTTGAAGTTCGACATCGTCGCTTATTACTTTTAGCTCATCAGACACAACTGATAAGAAATCCTCCACTTCTGCGACCTGAATCAAGTTCAATAGTGCCCGTACAAAATAGGAAAGTTTCTCTCCGTCGCCCTCTGATTTTTTGCGGTAAATTTCGATAAGCACATCCAAGCGTTTTTTAGCTGGCACCTCATTTGCCAGAAGTTTTGCATAACGATCTGATTCTACAAAGTCATTATCAAAAACACGGATCAAAAAATCGTCAATGGTGAAGGGCGCTTTGGACTTATCCAAAATCCCTAGAATGTAATCAATAAAGTAGATAATGGCATCGGCACTAGCTTGGGTATCTTTTGTATGCATAGATTGTTCATGGCTTCGAGGATTTCTAACTGCCCTATAAAGGCCCATGAGTATTTGAACAACGCCCTCTTGTTCTGAGCGCTCACTCTCAGTCTGGAAGTCATTTATTTTTAATTTAGGATTTTTACCACCGAGAGCAGTCCCAACTAGACCTAGACCATCTCCTTCCAAATCAGCCTTATCCCGAATCACATCACTCAGAAAATGCATTGCATCAAGGATAGCGTGCATGTAATTGCCAGATTGGTAAGTGCTGGAGATTGCATGCCAGAGTTCAGGCTTGATACGGGTTTGAAGGTTCATATTCCACTAATTAGAGTGTTTGCCAATTAGAGAATATTCTAGCATGAAAACGGTGGTAAAGAACGCTGCCCTAAAATTGGCTTTCCAAAACATGCAACACCGCTTCTGCATCAGTCACCCGGACATAACCGTCTGTAATCGGCAGCTTATCCGCCTGTTCTTCCTGCACTTTGAGGAAGAAACTGCCTTCGGTCGGATGCTCAATAGCACCCTGCGCGGCATACAGAATCGCGTGTAAACATCCCAGCAGCGAACTGGCCTGCGACCCCACCATCACGCCTTTACCGGATGCCTGCGCCTGTCGCAAAATCGCATTCGAATGACTGAAGCCCGTGCGCGCGGTTTTGATGTTCACGATGTCAAATGTATCAAACGCCAGTTCGCGCTCGACATCCGCCAGTGTGAAGCAGCTGTCATCGCCGATGATCAGCAGCGGGCTGCGCTGGCGAAAAGCCCGCCGTGATTCAAGCTGGCGCACCGGCAGCGCTTCTTCACAGTACAACGCGCCCATATCACAAAGCTGGATGAGAAAATCGAGGCCGCCTTCCAGCGTCAGGCATTCATTGGCATCGACATACAAATCAATGTGTTCGCCATAAAGCTGGCGAATGTGCTGCACCAGTTCCAGCTCGCCAACCGGGTCCTTGCCAACCTTGACCTTCAGCACGCGAACACCCTGCTCGTAGATCGTCTGCACTTCTTCCAGCACATCATCGAGACGACCCGTCCCCAGGATAAAGCTCAGCCGCACCTGCTCACGGTCAGCACCCAGCAGTTGTGCCAGCGACTTGCCCTGTGATCGGGCGAATGCCGACCACAACGCCATATTCAGCGCGCCTTTGGCCGTGTTATTGTTCTTCAGCAGTGCCAATCGCGCATCGGCCTGATCAAGATCGGCCAGCGTGTCCGCAGGCTGCCCGGCCAATCGCGGCTGCAACTCGCGCTCGATAATCGCCCGAATCGACTCGGCTGTTTCGCCATAGATTGTCGGGCGTGGCGTAGCTTCGGCCACACCGGTCGCACCATCACTCAGAGTCACGCGCACCAGCACATGATCGAGCGCCGCCAGTTGATGCCCCTTGCCCCAGCTCAAGGCCGATTTCAGCGGCAGATTATACGGTTGCGTAGTAATGTTCTGGATAGTTGTCATGCGTTTGTGAGAAATTGCGCCATTTCCGCCGCCGCTTCCGCTGGCTCAACGCGATCAATGGCGAGATAACGATAGTTTGCGGTGCTGTTGGTAGCATCAAAGGGTTGGTGACCATAATTGCGCGCTTCGGCGGCAATCGTCGTGATTGCTTCCGGCGTAATTTTCCCTGCCTGAAGCAGCGCGCGCGCCTCGTTTTGAGATTCCGGCGGCAAAAAGGCGACATCAATAGATGACTGCGCCACCTGGTCAAAGGCATCACCACGTCCACTCAGACGCTGTAAGCGGATTAGCGGCGGCACCCACAGTTCAAACACTTTCCAATGCGGCGCGTGTTCCAGCACATAGGCGATCTCACGTGGGCCGCGCACTGCCTCCGAGACAATTGGCACTTTTTCATCACCGCGATAGTACAGCCAGCCATAGACCGCCGCTAAACCGCCCGGCTCAAACTCCTGGGCGAACTGCCGCGTTAACGCAAAGCGCTGCTCCCGATCTTTTACCGGCTGCACCGCTTGACCGTTGATGATTTGTACCGTCGGGATCACCAGCCAGTCAGCCAGTTCTCGGCGCGATGGGATATCCTCACGATAAGCGACCTGTCCCGCCTCACGCAGTTCAGCCAGTTTATCCAATGTGGTCGATTTTCCAGTCCCGGTCAGCCCGACAACCATACACACTGGATAGATGGTCAGCGGCGCGAAACCCTCCTGCGGCTGCAAACGGATGTCGGGATAGCGCATCTGCATCTGTTTCAGCAAGGCTGCCGGAAGTTGTGGGACAATGTCATTGAGAAAGCGTTCATTCAGCATGAGCGAAAGTGTAGCGAGGGCATGGAGGGGTGTCAACAAAAGTCGGACTGATCGAGCAAAATTATGACACAAGCCGCTTCTTCAGATAATAACGCTTATGCCCCACCGGGAAATCATCCAATTCCCCAAAGACCACATAACCCTGTTTCTCGTAAAACGGCAGTGCCTGCCAGCTCATTGTATCCACAAAAGCGCTATGGCAGCCACGTTTCAGCGCTTCTCGCTCGGCAGCGGCCAGCAAATCACTACCGAAATGCTGTCCACGCAAGCTTTCATCCAGCCACAACACATCCACATGCAGCCAGCCCCAGAAGGTCGACCCAACCAGACCGCCCATGATTGTGCCATCATTGGCCCGCACGAAAAGGATCAGCGGCGTATGCTGATCATCATCAGCGGCCTCACGATTAAAAGCCGCCAGACGATCATAAATCAGCGCCTCGTCTTCGGCTTTGGGCTGCTTTTCCAGGATGAGGGTGTAGCGCGGCTTGCCCATTCACTCCACCTGTGGAATCATCGCCCGGTGACGCTCTGCCAGCGCTGTCAGATGATAGAGTAGCCGCTCGACATGCTCCGGCGTGCTGTGCCTGCCCAACACAAATCGCATCTGTCCCATCAAGCGGTCAGACTCAACGCCCATCGCAGTCAGCACATGACTCGGTTCCTGCTGGCCGGTGGTGCAAGCGCTGCCCCCGCTGGCCCCAATCCCCACTTCATTCAGGTCCAGGAGAATGGAGTCGCCATTCAGCCCCAACATGGCAAAACTGGCATGGCCTGCCAGCCGCTCCGTAGGATGGCCGGTCAGCGCGGCTTCGGGAATGGCCGCCAACACACGATGGATAAGTTCATCACGCAAACCGGTCAGCCGTTCGACAGTGGACTCACGTTCGGCATCAGCCAGTTCCAGCGCTTTCGCCAGCCCCACGATGAGCGGCACAGCCTCTGTGCCGCTGCGCCGATGCGCCTGCTGACCGCCACCCACAATCTCCGGCTTGAGCGCCACCGCCCGCCGCACGAACAAGGCTCCTGCCCCCTTCGGGCCGTAAAACTTGTGTGCCGATAGGCTCATCAGATCAACATTGAGCGCCTTCACATCCAGTGGCAGCAAACCGGGGGCCTGCACGGCATCCGTGTGAAAAATCACGCGGCGGTTAGCGGCTTTCAGCGCTGCGCCAATCTCGCCAATCGGGTTAACGGTGCCAACCTCGTTGTTGCCATAAATCACGCTGACCAGCACCGTGTCCTCGCGCAGCGCATCGACCACCTGCTGCGGTGTCACCCGTCCATAAGCATCTACCGGCAAAAAGGTCACCTCGAAGCCTTCGTCTTCCAGTTCCTTCGCCACATCCAGCACGGCGTGATGTTCGACAGATGTCGTGATAATGTGCTGGCCGCGCCCGCGTGCGCGCATCGCCCGCGCCACGCCTTTCAGCGCCAGGTTATCGCTTTCCGTGCCGCCGCTGGTAAACACAACCTCAGATGCATCGCAGTGCAACACGTTGGCGACTGTCTGCTGTGCCTGATTCAGCACGGCAGCCGCAACTTTGCCTGCTGCATGTAAGCTCGATGGGTTGCCGTAGACCTCTGTCCAGTAAGGCAGCATCGCCTCGACCACACGCGGGTCGGTCGGTGTGGTCGCACTGTGATCCATGTAAATAAATTGGCTCATTGCATGACACTTTCTTCCAACATCAGTTCTGGTACAGCATCCGCACGATAATGCGTGCCTCGGCTGTTCGGATTGCGCACTGCGGCGAATGTCACCATCCGCGCCACCTGTACTGCGTTGCGCAGCCCGATCAACTGGTCGTTGACCTGACTCGTCCGGTAAAACTCTTCGATCTCGTGCCAGAGATGCCGCAGTTCACGCTGCGCCCGCTCCAACCGCTTGCCAGTGCGCACCAGCCCGACATAATGCCACATCAGGTTGCGGATAGTGGTCATATCGCCCTCGATTAACGCCGGGTCTGGCTCAGCATCCCCACGGTAAACCCAACCGGGGACCCTGGCATCGTCAATCGGTTCACGCGGATGCAGCAAAATATCTCGCGCTGCACGGTCGCCCCACACCAGCCCTTCGAGCAGGCTGGTGCTGGCGAGACGATTCGCGCCATGTAATCCCGTGCAGCTTACCTCGCCGACTGCGTACAGGCCGTCGAAATTGGAACGCCCCCATTCATCTACCAGCACGCCACCACAGAAATAATGCGCTGCCGGGACCACCGGAATCGGCTCGCTGGTGGGGTCAATGCCATAGCGGGTGCAATTTTCGATCAATGTAGGGAAGCGCCCACGGATAAAGGCCGGGTCGTGCTTGCTGGCAATATCCAGATAGACATGCTCGTAACCGTGCTCTAACATCTCCATGTGGATCGCCCGTGCGACCACATCACGCGGCGCGAGGTCTTTCCAC
>JAIOHN010000455.1 GCA_019912985.1 Anaerolineae bacterium
TTGTTTCACAAAGTACAGTCGTGTCATCGTAGGTAGTAACCCCGGCATTTACATTGCCAACCTCAACCCATCCAGTATTTCCATCCGGTGAGCGCTCAATCCGGAAAGCCGTTTCATCAGCAGAATTGTCTATCCACATGAGTTGAACGCTAAAATCGGCAGTTTCATTGATAGTTAGATTTGTCGGTGATTCCAGCAATGCAGTTGATACCTCTACTGCGCCTACATCACAGAGTACCCCGAAAGGTCTCGTTGCCCCACGCTGATCCCCCGCTAGACACCCATCTAATGGTATAAGGTTGATCGCCGCGCTGCCTGTAAGCAACGCATGAGTTAGGGTTGGCCCGCCGTTATCTTTCAGAAGATCAAGCATCGGATCCGTATTATCTAGATCACCCTCACCAGGATTGCTAATGGAGTTCAGATCGCACGTTGCATCACCTGCGATATTATAGCCACGTGCGTAAACACGAGCGTTACAGTTTTTACCGGAATTATTGGCAAAAATAGTCGCATAGGTGCTCGGAAGGTTACCCGTAAAATAGACCCCACCACCATTCACAGCGGCATTAAATGCCACCGTGCTGAAGTCGAGCTGCACACTCGATCCGCTATTTAGAGAAGCTATACCACCACCGTTTTGAGAAGCACTATTGCTCGAAACAGTTGTATTTGTGAGATAAGCCTGAGAATAGCCACTAGTCGCCAGACCACCACCGTTTACAGCAGTATTACCAGAAATTGTGCTTTCATTGATGCGGATTCCAGATGCGTGACCAGTAATGCCCAAATTGTAAATTGCCCCACCGGTACCTTGGCTGCGATTTCCTGATAACGTTGATCTGGTAATGGTCACACCGCCATAGATAGGTGCTACGCTTCGATAGTTGTAGAGCGCACCACCATTGCTGTTGGCTTGATTGTTGCTAAGAATACTGTCGACTATTGAAAGTTTGGAACTTATTCCGTTGTAGATTGCACCACCATTAGTGGCCCGGTTAGATGTAAATACGCTATCGGTAATATTTACTGTTGAAGAACCACTTATATAGATCGCGCCACCGTTGCCATTAGTATTACCGTTGCGAAGTGTGACATTGGAAAGGTTTAGTGTAATTGATGCATTGATCTCCAGAATACGATCAATGCCGTTACCATCTATAACAGTGGTTGCAGCACTCAAACCGCTGATAATCATATTCGTTCTGATATTGAGATCGCCTGTTGCTCCAAGATCTTCATTTTCGCCGGTTATACTCAACGTGTAAGTTCCAGGAGGAAGAGAGATTGTAATGTTAGATGACGCGTTAGCAGCAACAATGGCTTCTCGCAGAGAGCAATGGATCACCGTACAAACCCCATCGTTGGCATCTTCAAACGTGTTGGGAGTATATGCCGTTCCAGTTTGCGGGGTACACCGTGGAGTTGACATATTAACAACATTTGAGTATGTCGAAACTATAGAGTCAATGGATCGCTTTGCGCGAACACGGTAGTAGCGCTGATTGTTGCAGCCCAGCGTTCGGTCGCTGTATATCATATTTGTAGCAGCAGTGGTGGCTAACAGTGTCCAGTTATCGCCATCTGACGAATACTCAACCTGGATTAGCGTGGCATCCGGTGCATTATTTGTCCACCTTAAGTCAACTTGCGCTTCGTAGATACGTGTCGCCGTGAGGTTCGTTGGTGCGGCAGGAGGCGCACAATGGAGTGGTTGGCTGGATACAACGCCGGTGTAGGTCGAATACTGTCCATCGCTATCGCGAAAGGCCCGGATACGATAGGAATACTCTGTATTGCAATCCAATTCGCTACTACTGAAGGTGGTTGTATCTGCTGCTACAACGCCAATCTGTAACCACTCTGAATAGCCGGATGAACGCTCGATGCTAAAGCTGCTCTCATCGGGCGAGTTGTCTACCCAAGTGAGATTAATTGTATCGGATGCAACTGCCAATAGTGATAGATCCGAAGGTGCATCCAGGGGAGCAAACTGCATCTCGAACGCGCCAATGTCGCAGGCAAAGCCTTGACTGCGGCTCAATCCACGCTGGTCTGTAGCAGCGCATGTGAGACTATTGCCTTTTTGTAGAGCCGGACTTCCACTTAACAGCGCATGTGTCCATGTTGGACCACCATTCTCCTGGAGTGGGCCTAGCAGAGGATCTACGTCAGTAATATTACCAGTTGATACCCCATCTACTATACAGCCTGCAGTACTTCCTATTAGGTTATAACCCAAAGATACGATTCTACCTGTTCCATCACTAATGCAGTCAGATGCGCCAATGCTTAAAGCGGAGTTTAAAGCAATCAACGTATTCTGAAAATAGATCTCACTATGCATCCCAGCATATAGCCCGCCGCCCTGACCACCATTTGTGTTATCACTATCTGCTGTGTTATTGGCAATTGTCACGTTATTGAGCTTAAGGTAGCTTGATACAGCCATGTTAAATAACGCACCACCGTCACTTTGCGCCGCATTCCCGCTGAGGGTGGTATTAATGAGTTCTACTTCTCCCGTGGTCTCTACAGTATTTGCAAGCCCTCCTCCGTAGAGTGCCACATTGTTCATGATTGTTACTGCCTCAAGCAGAACAGAACCACCCGCATTGAGGATGGCACCGCCTTCATTAGCAGCGGTGTTAGCGCTAAAGGTTGTGTTTTGGGCTCTGATATAACCTCGGTTACGAACCCCACCACCTGTATTTGCTGTATTCCCTGTAATCAAAGTGTTATTGATGAAAATCGTTCCGGCGTTATCAACGCCGCCGCCATTTGCACTCACACCATTGCGAATAACGACATTATTAGTGGTCAGATATCCACCATTGAGGATGATGCCACCATTGTTTGGCGTACTGCCGCCTTGAAGCATTAAGTTCGAGACAATCACGTCGCCTGCTGTGATGTGAAAAACGCGGTCAATCCCCGCACCATCAATGATAGTTGTGGCGACATCCGCACCATTCAAAGTTAATGAACGTTGAATATCCAGATCGCCTGTTAGCGCCGCGTCTTCGTCTGCGCCTATCAAGGCAAGTGTATAGGTTCCAGCAGGTAGGTTGACAATAGAGCTACTTCCCGAATATGAATTGGCAGCGATGATTGCTTCGCGCAAAGTACAATGCACAACTCCACAGAAGCCATCATTAGAATCTTCTGTCGAATTAACCTGGAAACTCGGACCAGACTGCGATGGGTCGACACGGAATGGCGAGAAATAATCGTCTTCGCCTACACCATCGAAATTGCCATCAAGCCCATTACCATCCAAATCTCTCACAGTGCCACATACAAACAAACGATAAATATCCGTGGGCAGCGCCACACCATTGTTTAGGATTACCGTCGCTGTAAAAGTTGCATTGTTGTAAGTAACACTGTCGATCGAAAAACTTAAATCATCCCCCTGTGGTGATCCACAGGTTGTTGTCTGAAAAACGCCATCTGCACCGTCGCTAACTAGACGATAGTTGACTGGGTTAGTTACATCGTAGGGATCACTGTCTCCGGAAGAATCCTCCATTGCTTCAGCAAAGACTACCTCCACTTGCTGAACATCGATGGGTAATGTAATTGGATTGGTCCGTATGACAGTAGGTGGAATTAAGTTGAATTCCTGCGAAACTGCCTCAAAGGCACCAATATCACAGGTTGCACCCTGAGGGCGGAATACACCTCGCTGATCATTTGACATACAGGTGAGATTATCACCAGCGTTAATCGCTGGACTGCCCATCTCCAATGCGTGGGTAAGGGTCGTTCCTCCGTTGTCTTGCAGCGGCCCCAACAGCGGTGATTGCCCGACGATATTGGTGTTTATCGAGCCACTTATTTTGCAGCCTGTCATGGTACCGATCAAGTTGTGACCTCGAGAGTTAATGCTAGCGGTACCACCACAGTCTGGGGCTTGCCCTGTGCGGTCAATATTTTCGGCAATCAGTGTGTTTTTGATATTGAGGATACCGGCAAAATGTGTTCCGGATGGATTAAAAATACCTCCACCTAACCCATCAGCCGTATTATCGCTGTCGGCGATATTATTAGTAATCGTAACGTTATTGAGATCTGCCGTACCATAGTTGACTATACCACCGCCCCATTTGTTACTGCTGTTGCCACTGATGGTGCTATTGATAACTGTCAATGTCCCCCAATTAGAAATGCCGCCGCCACGACCATAAGAAGAAGGATTGTCGCCACCAGTGGTCATGTTGCCGCTGACCAGACTATTGATAAGGGTAAGTTTTGAGGAAGAACTATTAACGGTAATACCGCCACCAGAATCACCCGCGCTATTGTTGATAATCGCGCTATTGAGAATCGTCACGTCATTTTCATTTGCTTCAATGGCAATACCGCCACCGCTAGAAACATAGGGCGGGCGGCCATTCTGAACAGTAACACCTGCAATAGTCACTGTTGATCCATTAAGGATATGCAAAACGCGATCTATTGCACCGCCATCAATGATCGTTGTAGCCGCGCTTTCGCCATAAATCTGCATACTACGTGTAATGTCTAGATCGCCACTGACTGACGCGTCTTCGTAGCCTGGCAAACTCAAGGTGTACATGTCCGCTGGGATGAGCACTGTAGCCCCTCCACCGAAATAGGAGTTCGCCGCAATGATCGCTTCACGTAGCGAACAATGGTCGAGGCCGCAAATAGTGTCGTTTACGTCATTCTCCAGGGTTACAGTAAACACTGGACCCGTCTGGGGAAGTTGAACCTCGAAGTTACGAACAAACACATCTGTATCACTAATGCCATCACCGTTCAGATCAATTGCGTTCTCATCCAGGTCATGTAATTCTTCGGCACAGACAATGAAGCGATAGTCACCGCTTGGCAAGCGTGCTCCATTGTTCAGTTCGAGTGTCACCTTATTGGTTTCTGTATTAAAGGTCGCGCTATTAATCACTATTGCAACGTCATCATTTAATACATCGCAACTTGTTGTCTGAACTATATTGTCTGGACCTGTCATCACCAGCAGGTAGTTGGACGGGTTGCTTATATCGTGGGGATCATCGTTTCCTGCAGGATCATACATATCTTCATTAAAACGAATGAGCAATCGAAAAATATCGACTCTGGTGGTCTCATTTTCTGAGATTTCAGGCCCATTCTCGGTGCTTTTATCCACTTCAACAATCCGAATCATCGGCGGGTAATCAGCTTCATAAGCACCTGTATCACAACCGCCATCATCACGTGGTTGCCCACGTTGATCAGTGGGTGCACAGAGTGCTGTTCCTCCAATCGATGGATTATTGGGTAGTAAGGCGCGCGTCCACGTTGGACCGCCATTATCCTGTAATGGACCAAGCCCATTTGTTGCTGTTGTCACTATTGAATTATTGGCGGTTATAGTACCACCCACCCGAAAGAATGTCCCGATTATGGTCGAGTCGGTAATACTGACATTTGTACTCCTGTTATCCATGGCATCGCTTGCGCTACTGTCCGAAGCACCAGCCGTATTATCACTGATTGTGCTGCGAAGGATATACAGGTTGCCGGTGGAATTGGGTTTGATAGTGCCAATTCCACCACCGGCCTTCACAGCATTGTTATTGAATACTGTACTTTCGACCAACGTCAAAGTTGCGCTGGCACTATAAATTGCTCCGCCGTTAAGTCCTGTATTGTTTCGCAGGTGGCTACGCTGGATCGTAACTTCGTTATCATAGTAAATGTATATTCCACCACCGCCTACAGAGATTTCATGCCCGTTGCGAATCGTTATATCTGAAATGATGATTGATTTACCCGTTGTAGGAACATGAAATACACGGTCAATCTCGTTACCATCGATAATAGTGGTGGCTGCCCCCGCACCATTGATCGTCATATTTACATGAATATCCAGATCACCCGTATAATTGTTATCCTCAGAGGTACCAGGAATAGTGAGCGTATATACACCTTCTGGGATTGTAACGATTGATCCATCACCGTAAGTATTGGCAGCGATAATCGCCTCACGCAAACTGCAGCTATCCTCACTGCATGTGGTATCGTTGATATCCTGTGTTAGGTTAACTGTAAAGTTAGGACCGGTCTGGATAACACCACAAGGCAATGTCCATGCCTGCTGGATATTCGAATAGGCTGAAAAGATACCGTTGCTGCCTCGGAAGCTACGGATTCGATAGTCATAGAGTGTATTACAGGTTAGCTCTGAATCCGTATAGCTTGTGACATTACTGTCTGTGGTTGCGATTTCTATCCATTCCACGCCGTTCCACCGCTCGATCTGAAAAGCTGTCTCATTGATCGAGGCATCAATCCACGTTAATGTCAACTCATTGGATGAATTCGCTGTCACACTCAAATTTAACGGTACAGCGGGTGGCAGAGCAGCAAGGTTGACTAAAAATATATCTTCTGTTGTAGTGTCATTCGGAATGATATTCGACGCTGCTGACCGGAAGGCAACAAAATTTCCATCACTGGAAATCACAGGCGAACCGGAAAAACCATTGGTATTGCCTCCCTCAATGGAGAATGACAATCGAAGTGTGGTACCCGCAACAACATCACGTAGAAAAACATCTCTCTCATTATTATTATCGCCATAAACCAGTGCTGGACTGGTGGATTGATAAACTACGTAACGCCCGTCGTCAGACATACTTGGATACTCTGATGAACCACCTGCCTGACCTCCATCTGGAGCAAGTGAGAGTTGGGTAAGTTGATTGGTTACCAGATCTTTGACCCAAATATTATAAGAGCCAGAAATGCCGCTTCCAAATGAAGTGGCCATGGATTGAAACGCTACATAGCGTCCATCAGCAGAGATCGTTGGTCGAAAAGAAGAACTGTTCGATGGTGTCCCCGTCGAACCTTCAGATACTCTGCGAGTTTGATTCGTTAACCGGTCATAGACAAAAATATCATCGGGAGCAGTGTCATCTGCGACAATGTTATTTGCCATTGATGAATAAGTTATATAATGACCATCCGTCGAAATTTCTGGGTATTGCGATGTGCCCCAAGGTAGTGATCCATCGGGTTGTTGTGAAACCCTTATGGTTTGGTCCGTAAGTTGATCATAAAGAAAAATATCGTAAATACTGGTGTCAGATGTCCCGGTGAGGTTGGTCGCCTCTGATTGGTAGGCAATGTAACGTCCATCAGCTGAAATGGATGGATGACGCGATTGATGATCACCTGGAGAACCATCAGGAGCTTTCGATACCAGGGTGATGGTATTTGTCTGCATATCACGCACAAATATCTGCCAGCCACCTCCTCCACTGAAGTTTTCAATTAGATTCGTAGCCGCTGACGCAAAGACAATATACCGCCCATCTGTCGAGATAAAAGGCTGCATTGAAGGCCCATTACCCATTGATATATTGTCGTAGCCTATCGATAGGGGTGTTGTGAGGCATGTCTGCTTATCATAAAGAAATATATCTGACCTTCCATTGTCTGCACCAACATCCATATTTGGGGCTTCGCTAACATAAGCCACGTAACGCCCATTAGCTGAAATGGCGGGGTCGTAGGAACGCCCGTTAGCTACCTCACCATCAGAACGCACCGAAGCGCGAATAATCATAGCTTGGGGGTTGCAGTTTTCGTTGATTGCCTGAGGTGGCTGATATGGAGGTTCAGAGATTTGCGTAGGCGGTATCATAGTAGGAGGCGATGTAGGGGCAGGTAGTTCCGTCAACGGTATCCACAAAAAGAAATCATCTCCTAGAAGCGTGTTTTGAGGTGGGGTAATCGCACCATCAAGCTTAAACAAGCCACTCCAGCCGATCTTTCCTGGAGGTAGCATGGCGACGTCTCGCAAAGCGATGACTTCTATACCATCAACTGACACACGCAATATGTCGTCAATAGCCGACACACGTAGCGTTCGCCACTCTCCCGCGAGTGATGGCTCAACTGTAGCGTACTGCAGTAGACTGCTGGCTCGGAATAAATTCACCTGCCCGGATGCATCAAGTGTGACAGCATATTGACCTACTTCGCTTTGGCGAACTAGGAGTTTCGCTGATCCATTATCAAGCAAAAAATTTGCCTGCACTACAACATTAAATCGGTCTTCCTCAAGGAGTTGTGCAGGGTTGTTATTGTTAAAGACCTGAAGCGCTTGCCCATTATCGTGCGATACAAGCGACCAACTGTTATCTAATGTCCAATTCGATAGGTTACCAGAATCAAAAGTATCAGTAATGAGCAGGTGAAGTGTCGGCTCAGTTGGCAACACACCTGCTGTTGGGGACAACGTAGGCGTAGAGGTAATAGTTATTTCCGGCGTAACTTCAGTCGTAGCTTCAAGCGTTGCTGTAGGACTTTCAACATCTGTAGCTATTGCTATTGGTGTTTCGGTTGGAAGTTCTGTTGAGGTTTCTGTTGGTATTATGGTAGGTGTTTCTGTGGGGGTGTTAGTAGGCATATCCGTCGGGATATCTGTCGCAGTCGGTAGTGTAGTCGGATTTTCTGTTGGTGTCTCGGTTACGACATCTGTAGGTGTAGACGTTACATCTTCTTGAGCGGAAATATTTGCCGGTGCAACAGGAAATATTGCTAGTAAAACAAGAAGGAGAAATATAGAAAGCGTTCTAGGGTGGACCATGTGCTTTTGCCTACATCGATATTAGTTTTATCCTTATTTATATTATATCTTGAACCTTTCTTCCTTACACTATCCTTTCAATAGAACTATTATAAAAAACGTAAAATCGGTTGTATATGTAAGGGTAAATTTTTTGATTGATACGGCGAAGCGCCATCCCAACCAGAACCAGAAGGCGTTTTTGATAGGGGTAAATGACCGGACCGCGTTTTTGGTGGCGTTGTAACACGAGCAACTGTTGCCACAGATATAGTATCTCCAGATCTTTAACGGCTAACGATGTCACCCACAGGCGTATCCTGCGCCCAAGGTAATCAAACCACTGGATCACGACGAACCATTTCATATGGGCATACCTCCTTTTGACCAAACACGAAGAGCCTACCCATTTGTACCCTGTTATAAGTTTTTGATCCCTACAGGCATTAAGCGCTGTGCGGTTCATTCTTTAGTGAATCCTTCGAAATCGCTTTGGTGTCTGCCGACTGTGTAGCGATATGATCGGCGACGTATTTAGCGTCGCGTCCGACACCGTGAATCTCCGATGATGATGCGGCGTAGATAAACGTCAGGCCAATAAAGTACAGGCCCGGCTCGCTGGCAACTACCCCGCGCTCGTGTATAGGTTCACCATCTTTGTCGAAGATGGGTAAGTCAATCCATGAGAAGCCCGGATTAAATCCTGTACACCAGATGACGTTCGCCACATCAAGAACATGCCCATCCGCTAACACCGGCAGCCCATTTTTTGTCCCCACCGTTTTTGAAACCCGTTTGATTCCAGCGGCCTCCAGGTCGACGGGTTTGGTTCGGACCAGCGGCATCCCGTGCGCCTTGACCTGCGAGCGCGTTTTGCGACCAATCGGCGTTTTAACGGTCATAATCCGGTGGAAGAGGATGCGCAGCACAAAAGGAATCAGCAAACGCTGGGCGATGGCCGTCTCGATGCGGAAGGGGATGTGACCGGGATGGTTCCCCGATAGCCAGGTTGTGTGATCACGAGCGACATCCTGGGCGATTTCAGCGCCTGAATTCGCCGCACCCACAACGAGCACACCGCCCTCACGCAGTTGGGATGGATTCCGATACGCTTGCGAATGCAACTGGATGATATCATCATGCAGTTCGTCGGCAAACGCTGGTATTCGTGGCTGCTGCCACTCCGCCATCGCTACCACAACGTTGTCAGACTTGAACCGCAGGTTGCCTGCCGTCACTACGAATCGATCCCCTGCTCTCGAAAGTTTGTCGACTCTCGTGTCGCTTCGGACCGGCAGATCAAAGCGTCTTGCATAGGACTCAAGATAGTCGGCCATTGCATCTTTTGTCGGGAATGAATGGGGTGACGCTGGAAACGGCATTCCATCCAGGCCACAGTAACGCGCGGGTGTAAACAGATGCAGCGAATCCCAACGATTGCGCCAGACGTCTCCAGTCTGTTTACTGGCATCCAGGATGACAAAGTTGCGCCCCTGTTGTTTCAGATAATAGCCAACGGAGAGACCCGCCTGACCACCGCCAATGATAATGGTGTCATAATCTGATTTGTGCTGATTCATCGACTGCCTCCTTAAATCGGGCTGATTGCGTTACATGAGTCGTACTTTCTTCATTCAAGCAACCATATTTTTGTGTCTGGACTGTTTTCAAAGTGCTGAGGGTGAAGTGAATTGATCGCTGCTTACTTCAAACGCTTACGACAAGCCAGCAGCACTTTTAACGCTTGCCGGCTCATGTTTCTTGAACAAGAGACTGGATCCGATCCAGATTAGTCCAAGACCGAATACAATATCGCCGAGCGTGACAAGCACATGAGATAGCGACATATCAAACAAGCCTGCTTCCGAAACGACAAACAGTGCTACGCCACTAACTAACAACAAGCCTGACCAACGCGGCAAAATCGCGCTTCGCATGACCAGGCCCCCAGTGAGCATCCAACCAAATCCGAACCCAACCAGGAAAACCGGCACAAGAAAATCAGGGATGGTATGTGCCTGCTCGAAGATTTCGGGCGCTTCCACTGTGATTAACGGTAAGACTGTCGAAACAAACAACAAGATGCTACTGACCATTGACGTGCCAATGAACGCGAGAATAAAGCTCAGTAGTCCAAGCCATCCTGAGTCTTTTGCAAGTAGTGTGTACATTCCTATCAGACTGAAGTGCAACAGAACCACGGATATCCAGTACACCAGATGCGATGGCACCCAATTGGAACTCATGATAGCGTCCATCGTTTCGCCTACAGGATGGAGTATGGCACCCATCGCATACAGGATGCCTGCTACCAAACTTGCTAATCCACTCCAACGAATAAGACGTATTGTCGACATTTTATTTTTCACCCATCGGTACAGCGCCGATCTGACGCATCAGGCCCAGCTCATCCTCGTTCGTCCAGCCATCGGTAACCTTGCCGGCGGCGATGCGGAAAATCGTCATTCCCGTTACTTTGACCGGTCTGCCGGTAGCGGCAATACCCTGGAATTCGCCTTGATGTGTCCCTTGAATGTTCCACCGGGTTGCTACCCGATCCCCTTCACTAACTTGTTCCTCGATAGTGAGTTGAAAATCGGGAAAGGCCGCCCGCAGTACCG
>JAIOHN010000456.1 GCA_019912985.1 Anaerolineae bacterium
CTATAACGTTCCCGTTCTTAACACTCGATCGGGAAACCATCAAAATTACTTTCTGAAGGAATTATTACACTGTTGGAGCTGTAATCACCGAACATTACAAATAAAATGACTTTCGTTGTAAAATAGACGACAATCTTTCAACATTATAAAAGTTACTTATCTTCGGGGAACTAAGACAGAGAACTTATGGCGTCTAATCATGCGTATAATATCAGTTTGGTAGGAACGAAACTCGAGCGACGCTATGAAATTTGATGACCCTGATTCACTGGAGCGTGGTCTTCATGATCTGGTTGCTTTAACAACACTGACCACTGTCTGGATAGGGAAACAACCGCAAGAAATTGTCAAAAGCCTCTCCGATGTACTGCTGACTACTTTGCGCTTCGACCTGGTTTATATTCATCTCAAGCAACCATCGGAGGCAGTCCCCTTTGAGCTGGTACAAACCAGTCAGCAGCTTCTTTTAGGAGAGCAAGCACAACACATCGGAGAAACTATTGCCTCGCAGATAGAAGTGAGCAGTTCCAGAACTACTTTCTCGGTCACTGATCCATTCAATGATGGCATGTTAGAAATCACCACCCTTCCCCTGGGTCCCGCAGGAGTAACTGGATTTGTGGTTGTGGGAGTAAGCCCATCTCATTCTCTATCGGAACTGGATCGCCTTCTGCTGAGTGTGGCGGCTAATCAGGCATTCACAGCCCTTCACCAAGCTCAATTGATTGCAGATTTAAGCGCAGTGAACCAATTGAAGGATGTTTCATTCGCCCAAGAGCAGGCTGCTCGCGAACGTGAAGCTGGTTTACAGTCCATTACAGCTGCCTTCTCACAGGCGCTAACTGTGGAGCAAGTAGCGCGGGTAGTGGTTGAGCATACAGTCAATACGCTGGAAGCCACAAGAGGCATTTTCCACGTGCTGGTAGAGAATGATGCTGCTTCTACAGTTCAATACCACACAGGGGAAAGCGAATTCAGTGAAGGCGAGATACAGTGGCAGCGGCATCCGATCGATCCTACACCGCCAGTCATCAAAGTAGTTCGTTCGCAGCTTCCGCTTTGGAGTAAATCCCAGCAGGCAGGAAAGGAGCAGCAATGCCAGCGCTCAGATGAAAACGGCATTGTTCAGGAAGCACGAGCGATCCTTCCCCTCATAATTAACGGGGTATGTCTGGGGGCCATCGAGTATGTTTTTCCGTGCACTCAGCACTTCAGCCAAGAAGCGCAAGATTTCATGCTGGCGATAGCTAATCAGTGCGCACAGGCATTGGAACGCGCGCGATTGTACGAAGCGGAATTAGAAGCACGCGAATTACTTCAGAACCGTGTAAAGCTCCAATCGGTCATTGCCGAGCTGGGACAGGAAGCACTGATCAGCTTCGATTTACCTAGCTTGATGCACAGATCCACACTACTTTTGACTCAGACATTGGACGTCGAGTACGCCAAAGTTCTTGAGCTAATTCCAAACGAGAATAGTCTTCTTTTGCGGGATGGCGTCGGTTGGAAGGAAGGTTATGTTGGACGTGCCAAAGTGAGTGCTGGTCTGGAATCACAGGCGGGATACACCTTAATTTCGCATCATCCAGTAGTTGTCGAAGACCTTTCCACTGAAACGCGCTTCAGTGGTCCGGCTTTGCTCACCGATCATGGCGTGGTCAGCGGAATGAGTGTGATCATTGAAGGCTACAAACAACCCTGGGGCATTCTCGGCGTTCACAGCACACAGCAACGAGTGTTTACACCTGATGATGTCTATTTTGTCCAGTCTGTAGCCAATATTATCGGCGCAACCCTTGAAAGCGCACGGCTCGATACTGTTCTGGAAACTCAGCGACAGTGGCTTACGGACATTCTTGATACCGTACCAGGGATTATCTGGGAAAACCAACATGAGGACGAAAGCGAAGAGATGAAGCTGGTATTCATCAGCGCCTATGTCGAGACAATGTTGGGGTACACGGTTGAAGAAGCACTGAATGAACGCCATTTCTGGTTCAAGATCTTTCATCCAGAAGATGCACAAAAAACAGCCGACGCCTTTTACAAGGTACGGCAAAGTCGCGGCTCGGGGGTCGTCAATTTTCGCGCTGTGCGCAAGGATGGGCGTGTGATTGATATTCAAGCACTGATGACCACCATCTTAAAGAATGGGCAGCCTGTCGGCAAACGAGGCGTGATGATGGATGTCAGTGAGCGGCAACAGCTAATCAACGCTCAGGCACGGTACGCTTCCATGCTTCGTCGTTCCAATGAGGATCTGCAACACTTTGCGTATATCGCTTCACACGACTTGCAGGAACCGTTGCGCATGGTCTCCAGCTACATGCAGCTTCTGGAAAACCGCTATGCGGACAAATTGGATGAGGATGCTCGGGAATTCATCAATTTCGCCGTAGAGGGTGCCGTCCATATGAAGCATCTGATTAACGGCTTACTGGCTTATTCAAGGATTGACCGCGACGAACAAGGATTTGAAGAATTCGATATGCAGTTAGCGCTGGATAAAGCACTAGCGAACCTGGCAGTCCAGATTGAGGATAGCGGTGTGCACATCACCTATGACGTGATGCCTCGGATTCGGGCGGACCAACTGCAAATGACGCAATTATTCCAAAACTTGCTGGGTAATGCCATCAAGTTTCGACGTGAGCATTCGCCAGAGATTCACTTTGGTGTGAGCCGGAAAAATGCGGAGTGGCAGTTCACAGTACACGATAATGGGATTGGCATTGAGCCTGAAGCGCTAGACCGTATCTTTGTCATTTTTCAGCGACTGAACAAAAAAGAAGAATACCCGGGTACAGGTATTGGCTTGGCAATTTGCAAGAAAGTCGTTGAGCGGCATGGTGGGCGAATTTGGGTCGAGTCTACAGCTGGTCAGGGTTCTACTTTTTACTTTACTATCCCAATCTGATATACCCCGCACCCATTGATGACGCTCTGTTACGAGTTGCGGCGCACTGTAAAAATAAAGGGTTGGGCAGGTCAATCCTCAACCTGCCCCGTCAAGTTATAAACCCACATCTCGGCGCTGGAAGAACCACAGCGAAGCGCCCAACAAAATCAGCGCCAGCGCCCCTAACAGACCGATGTTACTCCAACTGACACCCTGTGTCACAATGCTGTTGACATCGAAGTAGTGGTACACCGAGATCGAACCCACTACCTGAGCAATGTTGTTGTTCTCGATCATCTGGGCAACAGTTGACATCATGTAGCTGTAGACGGCGAATGCTGCTGCTGCCCCCAACGCATAACGTCGATTGCGCAGCAATGTTCCCACGAACATGGTGAAGGCCAACAGTACCGCGAACAACGGAATCGATGCCAGCAGCGCTTCTGCGATTCGCCCTAGATCCAGCGAGACCTGCGCCAGCGCCGTCCCCAGAATCAAGCCCAAGTAGACAGCCGCGATAATCACGAACATGGTCAGGACATAGGCCAGGAATCGTTCGACTATGATCTGCCAGCGATGCACAGGCAGGCTTAGCAGCACATCCATAATACCGTCGTCCTCTTCGTTCATCGTCACGCGCATCCCCATGATAATTGGGTAGGCGGCGAAGATCAGCGAATAACGGGTAAAGAAGCCCACAGCCAGAACCCCCTCAGTCGTGCTGAGAATGCGCATTTCCTCATCAATGCCTGCCATCGCCAGGATAAAAGGCGGCAGACTTTCCATAAGTTCGACCAGCTGCTGTGAGTTAAACAGGGGAACCAACGAGCCCATCACGACACCCAACAGACCCATCCCCAGGCTCCAGTACAGCACCTGGTTGCGTGCCTGACGCAGCGTTTCGAGAAATACAGTTCCATACATGATGACCTCCTAGACCCCGATATCCCGACGGTCGAAAGACCGCAGCGCTGCCCATAGAAATAGCCCGCCAACCAACAGCAGAATGAAGACAAACAGGGGGATTAACCCCTGCTGCATGACCTTTTCGCTGGCGTAGTAGGTATAGAAGGACACATAGCCAGCTGCATCCGCAACCACACTATCAATCGACCCAACGATGAAGGCGATGATGTAGCTAGCGACAATGTAGGCCGTCACGATGCCAAGAGCGGTTGAACGGCGGCGCAAACTCGCAGCAGCGAAAGCCGACATCGCGATCATGAACAGTGTCATTGGCAGCAAGTTGATCGACCCGGCCAGCAGCAGTCCGGCATTCATATCCACACCGGTGATGAGTGCCCCCCCGTAGAGTGAGAGGAAGATCACGATGACGATCCCAACACTGATCACTGCATGGGCTGCAATACGTTCTACGATCAGTTGTGTGCGACCAACCGGCAGGCTCAGAACAACATCAAGAATGCCTTCTTCTTCTTCGTTCGCGCTGATCGCCATACCAGTTAGCAGGCCGTAAATCGCCATCACCAACCCGGCATAGGTGAAGAAGATAGCGCTG
>JAIOHN010000457.1 GCA_019912985.1 Anaerolineae bacterium
GTGCTACACCGGGCAATACTGATCTGGAGGTACTGCGGCAGGCGGTGGCCCAGGCTGAAGGTTTGGTCGCCCCCACTGGGTATACTGAATTCGTCGCCCACCCGCTCTCGGCGTGGATTGAAAGTACCTTCGGCTTGTGGGAGAAAGAGGGGCGGTTAGCCCGGCAGGAACCACGCAGTATATGGGATGCCGCGCATGAACTCGCTGATCTCACCGGGATGGACGAAGCGGTGTGTGTTGCAGCGATCCAAAAGTGGCTGCTGGCAGGCTACCAGTGCGAACCCAACCCGGACACCGGATTTGCGCCTTTCGCTTTCCGGCTGCACCAGTTCATCAGCCCTGGTGATACCGTCTACACCACCATTGAACCGGAAGCTGTGCGCCATATCACGTTGCATGGGCAGCGCTTCGTGCCTGGCGAACGCGATAAGGTGTTGTTCCCACTGTGTTTCTGCCGCGAGTGCGGACAGGAATATTACACGGTGCGGATCACAACCGATGCGGACAATGAACAGCACCGCGTGATGCCGCGCGAATTCAGTGACCGGCTCCCGGACGATGGCAGTGAAGCGGGTTATCTGTACTTAACATCCGACCCAGCACGAGCATGGCCCGATAACGATAACCTCATTGACAGTGAGCGCCTGCCGGATGACTGGCTCGAAGAGCGGAATGGGGTCCGACGCATTCGTTCGCACCGAAGAGAAAAACTGCCACGCCATGTGTATGTCCTGCCATCGGGCGATGCAGACGCACAGGGGCAGGCATGTGTCTACCTTTCGTCGCCCTTCATGTTTTGCCTGAACTGCGGCGTGTCCTATGCTGCCCGTCAGAGCGACTTTGGCAAGCTGGCAACGCTGAGTTCCGAGGGGCGCAGCAGCGCCACGACGCTGCTCAGTCTGTCGGCGATCCGCTCCCTGAAAACGAGTGACCTGCCCCAACAGGCGCAAAAGTTGTTGAGTTTCACGGACAATCGGCAGGATGCGTCCCTGCAAGCCGGACACTTCAACGATTTCATCGAAGTCAGCCTGCTGCGCGGGGCGATTTATCGGGCCGTCGAAGCGGCAGGTGATGTTGGATTGACTCATGAAGTTATCGCCGAAAAAGTCTTTGAGGCGCTGAAGCTACCCCTCGAACTGTATGCCAGTGATCCGGGTGTGCGCTTTCAGGCGTTACAGGAGACGCAGCGGGCGCTGCGGCAGGTACTGGGTTATCGCATTTACCGCGATCTGCGCCGGGGCTGGCGCATCGCGCTGCCCAATCTGGAACAGTGTGGGCTATTGGAGATTGGTTACGCCGATCTGGATGCTGTTTGCGCGGCAGAAGATGTCTGGGCAGAGGGTCATCCAGCGCTGGTGACAGCATCCCCGCACACGCGCATGACTATTGCCAAAACCCTGCTGGACTATATGCGACGTGAACTGGCTATCAAGGTCGATTATCTGGACAGCGGCTATCAGGAACGCATCCAACAGTTGAGTAGCCAACGCCTGGTGGATCCCTGGGCAATCGACGAAGACGAGCGCATGGAATATGCCTCCACGCTGATCCCACGCTCATCCGGTGGCGATGATGGACGCGGCAATTACACCTATGTGTCGGCACGTGGCGGATTTGGTATCTATTTACGTCGTCCAGGAACGTTGGTTGACTATGATGCACGGGCTTATGGAAAACTTGGACTGGATGAAACTGGCATCATCATCCGCCAACTGCTGGAAGGACTGCGGGTTGCCGGGCTGGTTGAAATCACCCGTGCGCCGAAAGACAACGATGATGTGCCTGGATATCAACTGGTAGCATCGGCGATGCGCTGGTATGCCGGAATGGGTGAACGTGCGTTTCACGACCCGATTCGTGTCCCAAACGAATCGCAGGAAGGCGGACGACCCAATGCCTTCTTCGTGGACTTCTATCAAAGCATTGCCCAAGCGCTGGTCGGGCTGGAAGCGCATGAACACACGGCTCAGGTCCCCTACGAGGAGCGCGAAAAACGCGAACAGCAGTTCCGCAGTGGTGAATTACCCATTTTGTACTGCTCACCCACGATGGAACTGGGGGTGGATATTGCTGAACTCAATGTCGTGAATATGCGGAATGTGCCGCCGACACCCGCCAATTATGCTCAACGCAGTGGACGTGCCGGACGCAGCGGACAACCCGCCCTGGTCTTTACGTACTGTTCCGGGGGCAGCCCACATGATCAGTATTTTTTCAAACGCCCGGAACGCATGGTGGCGGGAGCAGTCACGCCCCCGCGCCTGGACTTGAGCAACGAAGAACTGCTGCGAGCGCATATTCATGCCATCTGGCTGTCCGAAACGGGCATTGACCTCAAAGACACCCTCAAAGAAATTCTGGATATGAATGGCGATCCCCCGGCACTGGCACTCCTGCCTGAGATTCGCCAGCAGGCCGAGTCGGTCACGGCGCGGCAAGCTGCCCGCCAGCGAGCAGAACGGGTGCTGAAGACCATCCCGGATGTCGTTGATCCTGATGGACTGTTGGAAGTCACGATGCAGAACATCGTCCGTGCCTTTAATGCCGCCTGTGACCGTTGGCGGGGTCTGTACTGGTCGGCGCTTAAACAGGTCAAGGTTCAGGAAGATATCCGCCGTGACCCGACCCGCCAGCAGGCCGACAAACGTCAGGCGGAACGCTTGCGGCGCGAGGCGCTCTCGCAGATTGATCTGCTGACGGAAGTGAGCAGTCTGGCACAGTCGGATTTTTACAGCTATCGCTACTTTGCCACCGAGGGTTTTCTGCCGGGTTACAGCTTCCCACGCTTGCCACTGTCAGCGTTTATCCCCGCACGTCGGGCCAATCAACGGGATAATTTCCTGTCCCGTCCGCGTTTCCTGGCGATTTCGGAGTTTGGACCCCGCGCCATCATCTATCATGAGGGGTCACGTTATCTCATCAATCAGGTCATCATGCCCGTGACCGACGATGAAGATGGCCCGCTCACGACCCAGATCAAGCAGTGTAGCAACTGTGGTTATGTCCATCCGGTGAAGACAGGTACGGACTACGATTTGTGCCAGCGCTGCGGGATGCCGCTTGACCCGCCGCTGCAAGCGCTGCTGCGCCTGCAAAATGTCGTCACCCGCCGCCGTGACCGCATCAACGCCGATGAAGAAGATCGGCTGCGGTTAGGTTACGAGATTCGTACTGGCGTGCGTTTCAGCGAGCGTGATGGTGTGCCCGATATCTGCACCGCCTTAGTCCGCCAGGGCGACCATGAGCTGGTTCGGCTCACTTATGCCCAGACGGCTACGCTGTGGCGCATTAACCTCGGTTGGGCGCGGCGCAAAAACCAGCGGCAGTATGGCTTTGTGTTGGACATTGAGCGCGGTTACTGGGGACGCAACGAACAAAATGAGGATGACCCCGATGATCCCATGTCGGAACGCACGCGGCGGGTCATCCCCTTTGTCGAAGATAACCGCAACTGCCTGCTCTTTGAGCCGCTCATCGGGTTGGAAGTTGAGGAGATGGCATCCTTACAGGCGGCTCTCAAACGGGCCATTGAGACCGTATTTCAGCTTGAAGACAACGAACTGGCGGCGGAACCGCTGCCAGATCGAGACAACCGGCAGATGCTGCTGTTCTATGAGGCGGCCGAAGGCGGTGCCGGGGTCCTGCGTCAGTTGGTGGATGATCCGGCTACGCTGGCACTCGTCGCCCGCGAAGCACTGCGAATCTGTCACTTCGACCCCGATACGGGCGAGGATTTACGCCATGCCCCACGCGCCCGTGAAGATTGTGAGGCGGCTTGTTATGACTGCCTGCTGAGTTACGGCAACCAGCGTGAACATCCTTTGCTGGATCGTCAGACGATTCGGGATGTGCTGGGGATGCTGGCAGGGGCAGAGGTACGGATCAGTCCAGGCAGTGCGACCCGGGACGCTCATCTGGAAACATTGCTCAGCCTGTGCGAGTCCGATCTGGAACGGGAGTGGGTGTTGAGCCTGCACGAGCATGGGCTGCGCCTGCCGGATTCATCCCAGGTTTATATGGAGGACTGCCAGACCCGCCCCGATTTCATCTACAACACGGGTGGCGTGTATGCAGCCATCTATGTGGATGGTTCGCATCACGACTATCCGCAGCGTCAGGGGCGTGACCAGCAGCAGACCGAATGTATGGAGGATTACGGTTATCGGGTTATTCGTTTCGGCTACCGCGATAATTGGGTCGATATTTTGCAGAAAAATAAACATATTTTTGGAGGTGGGGCTTGAGCTTTACAGTTGGATCGCTGGTCAGAGTGCGCGGGCGTGAATGGGTGGTACTGCCCGAATCGACGGATGAACTCGTGCGGGTGCGTCCCCTAGGGGGTACGGATGATGAAGTCACGGGTATTTTCACGCTGCTGGAATCCATCGAACCGGCTCAATTTGCCCTGCCTGATCCAGCCCATATTGGCGATTATCGTTCGGCGCGGCTGCTGCGAGCGGCAGTCCGTTTAGGCTTTCGTGCCAGCGCCGGTCCATTTCGTTCATTTGCTCGGATCAACGTCGAACCCCGCCCCTATCAACTGGTGCCGCTGCTGATGGCGCTCAAGCAAGACCCGGTACGCTTGTTAATTGCCGATGATGTTGGTATCGGTAAAACGGTTGAGGCGCTGTTGGTGGCGCGTGAACTGCTGGATCGAGGCGAAATTGAGCGGCTGGCGAT
>JAIOHN010000458.1 GCA_019912985.1 Anaerolineae bacterium
CGGCGCATTGCAGGGGAAAACGAATCGACCGCGACTCTCGGCCTGAAAGCCGCTCAGCGCGCGCTGGAAGTCGCCGACCTGCTGCCGATTGAACTCGATCTGGTCATCGTCGCGACCTCCACACCGGAGAACATTTTCCCCAGCACCGCCAGCCTGATTCAAGACTGGCTGGGTGCCAGCAAGGCAGGCGCGTTTGACCTCAGCGCGGCCTGCTCTGGCTTTGTCTATGCAGTAGATATGGCTTCGCAGGCCATTCGCTCTGGCAGTATCCGCGCGGCACTGGTCATCGGTTCCGAGACGATGAGCCGGGTACTCGACTGGCAGGATCGCAGCACATGCATCCTCTTTGGTGATGGTGCGGGTGCGGTTGTGCTCCGTGCCAGTGAGACAATGGGCGGCATGTTATCGTCCGTGCTGCGCTCAGATGGTTCCGGGTGGGATTTACTTCGTATCCCAACGGTTGGCAGTAAGGATGTCCATCTACCGGAAGCGATGGCTTCGTCTCCTAAAATGCACAAAATGTACATGAATGGCAGCGAGGTCTTTCGTTTTGCCACCCGTGTAATCAGTGAAAGCATCACACAGGCGTTGGAAGATGCCAATCTCTCCATTGCCGATGTCGATCTTGTAGTCGCACACCAGGCGAACGCCCGCATCCTGCAATCCGCGGCGCGCAGTCTCAAAGTGGATGCAGAGATGTTCATGAGTAATGTGGATCGCTATGGTAATACGTCCGCCGCCTCCATTCCCATTGCCCTCTGTGAAGCCATTGACCAGGGGCGTGTCAATGTGGATGATATTATCGTCTTTGTTGGCTTTGGCGGTGGCCTGACCTGGGCATCAATGGTCATTCAATGGACAGGCAATGATCTGGAAGCGCCGCGTCGGATGACCCGTCAGCGACGTCAGGCGCAGTATACAATGGCGCGAGTGCGCCGCCGTGTCCTCTACTGGCGTCGCCCCCTCCTGGAGACGATCGACCGCATTCGTCCTGAACGTGGCCGGATGAAGCGCCTCCGACGCAAATTTGACCGTCAGGATATTGAATAAAAACCCGGCAGAAGATTCTGCCGGGTTTCTCCCATGTAATTTCAAACACTTATTGACGTTTATCATGACGAATTTATGACCTCAATGCACTCGTATTCGATTACGATAAAATCACCAAGTATATAGGGAACATTACCATGATTAAACTTTTTTTCTGGTGTGTACCCTGCTTGTTCTTCACAGTCCAATTCTTGCCGAAAATGAACTCCATTTGTTGTTACGAGCAGGGCCCGATCTATGGATCGTTCTGGACAACTGCCCTACCCAATTGACTCCCGACCGTCTTTGGCAGTTGTATGAACTATTACGTCAGCATATTATTCCTGATGTAACCCACCAACTGCGGCCTCCTTTGTCTGCCATTCCGGCGGTACTACGTTTTGTCAAGATGACTAACTCTGCGCAATTTCCCAAGGGTACGTCTAATTTCTCTGGCCTGACCGGATTGGCAAGCTGGACTTGTTATCACGAAAGCGAGGTGGCGCGCTTCTGCATCTTTGCTGATGCTGATATAGATGAGCCGATTCGCCTGGCCCTGGTGCAGAATGACAACACGACCAAAACGCTAGGTACCGCCATTCACGAGATGGCGCATTTGCTCGGTGCAGTGGACGGGCCGCACTGTCTAATGTACGAGGCTAACTGTACAGAAAACCAGCTTGTATCCGACCCAAGCGATGCTTACTGGTGGTATAGTAGCACTAGCATCTACCATACGGAAACCAATAGCTTAGTAAACGAGGCGCTGAACTGCGAATGTGCAGCCAGTGATCATTCGGCTTTGTGTGAGCAACTAGCCGACTTACTAGAACCCGATTGTCTTTTAAATGAATAGTGCAATAACTCAAAAAGATAGCCTGGAATAGGATTATTCAAAAAATGCCCATCCCAGGCTACTACATACAATTTGTTATCGTTTGGGTGAAGTAGTAACAAATAATAAAATTCTCATCAAATCAAAACTATTCCATACCGAATTCTAAGTTACAAAAACAGGATCAATTCCAGCAAACGCAAATCACAAGATCGTCCCACTTCCAGTATTCTGGCGGCGATCACTATACCGATACCTCTGGCAGAGATGGTATACTCAGGACGTTCACACCTTTACATCTTTCATTTGAGAACGTTAAATGCTGATTACCAATGCCACGATTGTTACCTGGGGAGCACATTCGGAGTCAGAAGATCAAGGTTCTGGCAGCGCTATCCTCGACAATCATGCTCTGTATATCGATGACGGCGTAATTCGCGCCATTGGCAGCACCGAGTCACTGGTATCGCAGTATCCGCAGGCGCAGCGTTTGAATGCGCGTGGCCAGCTCGTAATGCCCGGCAATATCTGCGCCCATACCCATTTTTACGGCGCTTATGCTCGTGGCATGGCAATCCCTGGCCCCGCCCTGGCGGATTTCCCTCAGATTTTGAAGCGGTTATGGTGGCCGCTTGATAAAGCGCTAGATGCAGAGACAGTGCGAGCCAGTGCGCTCGTTTGCCTGGTCGATGCGATCAAGCATGGCACCACCACCCTGATTGACCACCATGCCAGCCCCAACTTTATCCATGGCAGTTTGGATGTGATCGCCGACGCCGTAGAACAAGCGGGGCTGCGGGCCGTGCTGTGTTATGAGGTGACAGACCGCGACGGTCAGGAGAAGATGGAGGCAGGAATCGCGGAAAATCTGCGCTTCATGCAGGCTCCCCACCCCCTGGTCGCGGGAACGTTTGGGATGCATGCCAGCTTAACCCTGAGTGATGCGACCCTGCGGACATGCGCGGACGCGCTGCCAGATGATGCCGGGGTGCATATCCACGTGGCAGAACACGAGGCCGATGAAGAAGACAGCCTGCACCGTTATGGCAAGCGCGTGGTCGAGCGACTGGCCGAATTCGATCTGTTAGGCGATAAGACAATCACCGCTCACTGCGTCCATATTGATGAACACGAACGGCAGCTTTTGCAGACCAGCGGAACATGGATCACCCATCAACCGCGATCAAACATGAATAACGGTGTCGGAGCGGCGGCTATCGATGCTATGC
>JAIOHN010000459.1 GCA_019912985.1 Anaerolineae bacterium
GGTGATGGTTTCGTCGCGGGGCTGCTGGTCGGCATCATCGAGCATCCCGATAATTATCTGCACTGTATGCCGGAAATTCTGTGCTTTGCCAACGCGGTCGGCGCACTGGCGGTCACCGGGCGCGGCGCGATTCCCTCGCTGCCCACCCGCAAAGCAGTAGATGCTTTCGCCAAGTGTCCGGAATAAACAAAAAGGGCGCAGTTTCCTGCGCCCCAAATCTTGATTTATGGATCGTGCTAGACCACTTCGACTGTGCTGAAGTAAGCGCGCCAGCCGCTGGTATCCGTTTCCTGCCCGGTGATTTCGAATGAAGCGCGCTGGCGAATGTCAACCGACGACGCCCCCACCAGCACTTCTACCTTACCCGGTTCCACGATGTGAGCCCCATCCTGATAGAAGCTCAACAGGCTGGCTGGCGTGTGGAAATGCACGGTTCGCGATTGCCCCGGCTCCAGCGAGAAGCGGGTGAAGCCCTTCAGCTCCAGGTTGGGGCGCACTTCGCTGGCCTCAACATCGTGCAGGTACATCTGCACAACTTCATCCCCGGCGCGGTCGCCCGTGTTGGTCACATCCACGCTGACCGTCACAGAGCCATTGGCTGTGATCGACTCAGCCGAAAGCTGCAAATTGCTGTATTCAAACTGCGTGTAGCTCAGACCGTGACCGAAGGAATAAAGCGGCTCATCGGTCATGTAGCGATAGGTGCGCCCGGTCATGTCGTAATTGGTGAACTCCGGCAGCTGCTCAATACTCTTGTAGACCGTGACCGGCAGCCGCCCGGCGGGATTGTATTCGCCAAATAACACATCAGCGATGGCAGTGCCACCAGCCTGACCGGGATACCAGGCTTCCAGAATCGCCGGGACATTTTCATCGGCCCAGTTGACTGCTACCACGCCGCCGTTCAGCAGCACCAGTACCACTGGCGTGCCGGTGGCGTGAACCGCTTTGAGCAGGTCTTCCTGCACACCGGGCAGGGTGATGTCTTTACGGTCGCCTGTGCTTTTCTCGCCTTCGGCCACGCCCTCCTGCTGGCCTTCTTCGCCCTCGATCACCTGCGATAAACCCAACACCAGGATAGCGACTTCGGCATTCTGTGCCAGCGCCACCGCTTCGTCAAAGCCGCTGGTATCGTTCCCCAGCACACCGCAGCCCTGGGCATAGGTCACTTCCGCATCCGGCAGCGCCGCGCGGATGCCTTCCAGCGGCGTCACCGAATGTGAGGGGGTGCCGTGATAATTCCCCAAAAGCACCTTTTGGGAGTCCGCATTGGGGCCAATCACCGCCACGCGCTGCAACTCAAGCGACAGCGGCAGCGTGTGGTCGGCGTTCTTCAGCAGCACCATTGATTCCTGCGCCGTCTGGATCGCCAGCTGGCGGTGTGATTCACTATCGTTGACCTCATACGGGATCTGCGCATAGGGGTTCAGATCATCCGGGTCGAACATGCCCAGGCGCATCCGCGTTGTAAACAACCGCTTGACCGCGCGGTCAATGGTCGATTCCTCAATCAATCCCTGCTCCACAGAGCCAGTCAGATACGGATAGGTATCGCCGCAGTTGAGGTCGCAGCCATTGTTCACCGCCAGCGCGGCTGCCTGTTCCGGCGTATCGACCACCTTGTGATACTTGTAAATGTCGATAATCGCCCAGCAGTCCGAGGTCACATGACCCTCAAAGCCCCATTCTTCACGCAGGATTTTTTGCAGCAGTGTCGGGCTGGCGCAGCATGGTTCGCCATTAGTGCGGTTATAAGCGCCCATCACCGCCTCAACGTTCGCCACCCGCACCAGCGCCTCAAATGCCGGGAGATAGGTATCGCGCATGTCCCGCTCAGAGGCGATGGCGTTAAATTGATGACGTTCGCCCTCCGGCCCGCTGTGAACGGCATAATGCTTGGCACAGGCCGCCGCTTTCAGATAACGGGCGTGATGCCCCTGGAGCGCCCGCACAAAAGTCACGCCAATCGCGCTGGTTAGATAAGGGTCTTCGCCATAAGTTTCCTGGCCGCGCCCCCATCGAGGATCACGAAAAATATTGACATTCGGTGTCCAGAAGGTCAGCCCCTGATAGATTTCGCGCTGGCCCTGCCGGACGAACTCGTGATGCTTGGCACGGCCTTCATCCGAAATGACATTCGCAATTTGTTCGATCAACCCGACATCCCAGGTGGCCGCCATACCGATTGCCTGTGGAAAAACCGTCGCGATGCCGGCTCGCCCCACCCCGTGCAGACATTCATTCCACCAGTTGTATTCTGGTACCCCCAGTCGTGGGATGGCAGATGCACTGTAACGCATCTGTGCAACTTTTTCTTCCAGTGTCATACGTGCCACCAGGTCATCCACGCGTTCTGCAATTGGGTGGTCAGGGTTGAGATAAATCGGTTGTTCAGACATCATGTTTTCCTTAGAACATATTTTGATTGGTACGTCAGCGCACCAGCAAAGACAGGTGTAGACAAATGTTGATTCCTCGAAATTGATTATAGCTCATTTGCGCTAAACGCACTGTCGTAAGTCCGTCTAAGTCCACCCCGCACACAAAGCCAATGTACAATACACGCGGTAAGGAGCGTGTATGAACCCCGTGAATCTACTCTTCTTCGGTCTCTTTTTCGCTTCTATTGGACAATCTATTCTGGCACCGGTACTGCCACCCCTGATCCGCGAACTCGGCTTAAGCGAGTTTCATGGTGGTCTGATCATGAGCCTCTCGGCAGTGGTGTGGGTAATCGCCAGCCCGATCTGGGGGCGGCGCAGCGATATTTGGGGCCGCAAGCCGGTTTTCGTCATGGGGGTATTCGGTTATGCGCTGGGGGTTGGTGCATTTGGCACCGTGGCGCAGTTGGGCTTAAATGGCGCATTCATGGCTATCTTGCCACTGCTACCGCTGGCACTGATCGGCGCACGAATGCTGGTCGGCCTGCTGTATTCTGCCGCGCCACCCACCGCCCAGGCTTATGTCGCTGAAGTAACTGACGGCCCGGCACGCACCGCAGCCATCGCCTTTATCGCCGCCGCAGGCAGTGTCGGCACCGTGTTAGGTCCGGTGATTGGGGCTGTCGTCGTTCCATTAGGGTTGGTCGCGCCGATCTTCCTGTCCGCAGGATTGGCCGCTGTTGCCGGAATCGTCGTCGCGCTGCGGCTGCCACGGGTCAAACCCCGTATCCAGAAAGGGGATGCACCCGCGCCGCGTGTCCGTGTACGTGATCACCGGGTGTGGCCCTATCTCGTCATCGGCGTCACCATCACCACCACACTCTCAGCCGTACACTTCACTGCCGCCTTCTACTTTCAGGACCGGCTGCTGCTGAACGCCCAGGAAACCACCCAGCTTGTCGGGCTGGCGATGATGGGCAGCGGTGCAGCGACCCTCTTCTCACAGTTGGTGCTGGTGCGACGTTTCCAGTGGTCGCCTGTGATCCTGCTGCGCGTTGGTATCCCGCTGGTGGTGATTGCCATGCTGACGATGATCTCCGCCACGACTTTTCCTGTGCTGCTGTTGGCGCTGATACTGCAAGGATTAGGGATGGGGCTGGCGCTGCCCGGTTACCAGAGCGCGACTATCTTCGCGGTGCTGCCGCAGGAGCAGGGTGCAGTCGCGGGTTTGAACAGTTCAATCGGCGGCCTGGGCGGTGTCTTTGGCCCGTTCTTTGGCACCGGCCTCTATGAGTTCCACATGCTGCTGCCTTATTTATTCTGCCTGGTGGCGCTTAGTTTAGGGCTGTTACTGCTGTGGGTGCATCCGCGTATGCGCCCGGCACGAGCAGCCGCACCGGGCATCGTTTAGCGACATCCCTATCAGCCGACAGGATCGGTGGACGTAGGCTCTGGCGTGACAGTCGGTTCACCAGTTTCCGCGAAAATGGGCAAATTGGCCTGTTGGTTCTCGCCGATGTCAAACAATTCAGTCAGCGCCCACCCGGTGAAATCCTCATACTCGACATATAACCAGCGGCCATCCTCTGACTGCGCCGTGGGTGTTGTATCGCTGTTGAAGGGGACAATGCCGACAATCTCCGCCCGCAGCGAAGGTTCCGCCCGCAGGCGCACGTTATAACGCACCGGCACCAGCGCCGATGGCGGCACCAGATCGGTATTACTGGCATCCGGCACCCGCACCGGCAGTGTCGATGGATCACCCAGCACCGTCACCGTGAAATAAGCCACCCAGCCAGCCAGCGAGTCGTGCTCGATATACAGCCAGTCATTAGCGCGATTGCTGCGGGCTTCTACCTCGGCTTCCTCATCGGCTTCGAGCTGACCAATCACATCATAGCCGATTGCCGGTCCGCTGCGCACATTGACCCGCCCGTAAGCCACCACGCGCACGCTGCTGGAGTCGCCGCCGGGTTCATCCTCATCAGAGACAATCGGCAGCGTGTCGAGATCGCCATCAAGGGTCAGCGAAAAGGCCGTAACCCATCCAAACGGCGTATCGTCCACCTCTTCCAGCGCGATCCGCAGCCAGCGGGTCGCCTCGCTCTCGCGCCCGTTGACGACCACCATATTCCCTTTTTCCAACCGGGCCACGATTTCAAAGCGGTTATCCGGCCCGCTGCGCACATTCACTGTCTGGTAAACCGTGCCGATTAATTCGGTCGTTTGGGCGCTCACCGCCGTGCTGCTCAGGGCAGTGAGCCAAAGGCCGCTCATCAACAGGATTGTTGTAAACTTTGGCATGTGCAGTCTCATTGATTTGATCATGGCCTCATTATACCAGCCCACCGCCCCTCGATTAAGCCAGGATTGCCCTCTCATAGGATAAAACGGGAACTTATCGTCCATCATGAACCATTATGAGCCTCAAGAGACCTTTGCACATTGAAAATTAGCCCCGGCTGAATTATACTGTCGCCGGATACCGAGTAAACAATGGCGCAACAAATGAATCCGAAAACAATGCAAATCCTGGAACTGCACAAAGTTCTGGATCAACTTGCCGAATACTGTACATTTTCTGCCGGGGTGGACCTGGCGCATGAGCTGATGCCCAGCGCCGACCTGGAAGAAGCGAAATCCTGGCAGCGTGAAACCGCCGAGGCGCGGTTGATGTTTGAAAACCAGCAGAACGTGAGCCTGGGCGGGGCGCGTGACGTGCGCGACGCCGCTTTGCAGGCGACACGCGGGGTTATGATCGACCCGCAAACCCTGCTTGACATTCGTTATACGCTGCGCCGGGCAACGACTCTGCGCCGCACGATTGGGCGGATGAAGGGCCAGTACCCGCTGCTCTCGGAGATCATCAACGAAGCAGAAGAGTGTACGGCGCTGCAAGAAGAAATCGCCAAAGTGCTGAACGACAATGGTGAAGTGGTGGATAACGCCAGCCCCCGGTTAGCCATCATCCGGCGTGACCTCAAGCTGAGTTATGACCGGCTTATGTCCCGACTCAACCGCATCATTACCAACAGCAACAACGGCCAGTTCTTGCAGGAAACACTGATCACCACCCGCAACGGGCGTTATGTCATCCCCATCAAGGCGGAATTCAAGGGGCGCATTCCTGGCATCGTCCACGACTCGTCATCCAGCGGCGCGACTTTGTTTATTGAACCACTGGCGACCGTGGAGATCAATAACGAGTGGCGTGAGCTGCAACTGGAAGAAGAGAAGGAAATCCGGCGCATTTTGCTGGCACTCACCGATCTGGTCGGTGAAGAATCCGAATACATCGTGCGCACCGTCGAAGTGCTGGCTTATATCGACCTGACGCTGGCGAAAGCGCACTACGCCAATCACCTGAATGCCGTGGAACCGGTGCTGCTGCCCTTCAAGCCAGAGAGCGATAAACCCGGCAGCACCATCAACATCACTGGCGCACGCCATCCGCTTTTGACAGGCAGTGTCGTGCCGATTGACATGGAACTCGATCAGGATACCTGGGTGCTGGTCATCACCGGCCCCAATACCGGCGGCAAGACGGTCACGCTCAAGACGATTGGCCTGATGTCGATGATGGCCCAATGCGGCCTCCATCTCCCCGCCGAAGACGCCAAGCTGAATGTCTTTGAAGGCATCTACGCCGACATCGGCGACGAACAGAGCATCGAGCAGTCCCTCTCCACCTTCTCCGCCCACATGACCAACACCATCCAGATTCTACGCGAAGCCGACGAGCGCGCGCTGGTGCTGCTGGATGAGGTCGGCGCAGGCACAGACCCGGCGGAAGGTTCCGCACTGGCGCGGGCGCTGCTCACCCATCTGCGTAACCGGCGTGTGACCACCGTCGTCACCACCCATCACCCCGAACTGAAGGTGTACGCGGTGGAGACGCCCGGCGTCCGTAATGCCAGCGTCGAGTTTGACCTGGAAACACTGCGCCCCACCTACCGGCTGATTATTGGCCTGCCAGGACGCTCCAATGCGCTGGCGATTGCCTCGCGGTTGGGGCTTAATGCGGAGATCATTGACGCCGCACGCAGCATGGTTGCTACGGAAGACCTGGTTGCAGACGACATGCTGGACGAAATCCAGCGCACGCGCGAGGACATCCGCCGCCGCCAGATGGGCATCGCTGCCATACAGGAAGACATCGAAGAACAGCGATCCGAACTGAGCGCACGGCTGGACAAGATCGAAGACGAGCGCCGCGATGTGATTGCCGCCGCCCGCCGTCAGGCCGAGAACGAACTCAAGGAAGTGCAGCGCGAGATCAAGCGGCTGCGCAATGACATGCGCACCGCCGCCATCCCGCTGGAAGAGCTGCGCCGGGTGCAGGAAGCTGCCGCTAATATCGACATCAACCTGCAAACGCCCATCGAAAACGGCGTGAACATGCCCGAAGGCAGCGAGTGGACCCCGCGCCTGGGCGATACGGTCTGGCTGCAAACCCTGAACGCAGAAGGCATCATCAACGAGCTGGATGAGAACGAAGCGCAGGTGCAGGTCGGATCACTGCGGGTTCGCGCCGGACTCAATGAACTGCGCCAGCGCGCCCCCAGCGAGACACGCCAGCGCAAACGGGGTCACAAGCGCGAATACGAGAAATCACCGGACCCGATTGTCCCCAAGGGCAAATCACCCGGCATGGAGCTTGATCTGCGCGGACAGCGTGTCGACGAGGCATTGGCGCGATTGGAGACTTATCTCGATGCGGTCTATACCTCCGGCCTGCCCTTTGCCCGCATCATTCACGGCAAAGGCACGGGCGCGCTGAAAAAAGCTGTGCGCGAGCGCGTGGATAGCCATCCGCTGGTGAGCAAAGTCACCGATGCCATGCCCAACGAAGGCGGCGGCGGTGTGACCATCATCCACATGGTGCCGCTGACATAAGCCCCAAAACACAAGAGGCGACCCTATGGGCCGCCTCTATGCACTCTTTTCATTGTGACAACTGAGTTGGTGTTCAGTCCCCGACCTGGGGCAGATGTTTGTCGTGTGTCTTCGCCAGCACGCCGAGCATATCCTCGACACGGCTGAACTTCACACGGCTGCGGCCCAGTGATTTTCCACGTTCCAGTTCGGCTTCATCCAGCACCTGCCAATCGGCAAAGGTGACGAATTCCGGCTGGCGCTCGCGGATCAGGTTCAGGACAGCGGTCGCATCAGGCTGCACGGGTGTCCACACTTTGTCCGCCTGTACATCTTCCAGCATGTGATTTACGGTCTCGACCGAATCGGGCTTGTTGGTGCCGATGATGCCACTGGGACCACGCTTGATCCAGCCCACGACATATTCGCCGGTCACGACACTGCCATCTTTAAAGCTGGAGGTCACGCGCCCCTCGTCATTGGGGATAATGCCCCACTTCTCGTAGAAGGGTACACCTTCCAGCGGTACGCCGTGATAACCCACAGAACGGAATACCAGCCCCACCGGGATCGTTTCGTATTCATCAGTCGCACGCGGGCGCAGGTCACCTTTTTCATTGACATACAGCTCGTTCTTAACGAGTTTGATCGCCTCGACCTTATCGGTGCCGATGAGCTCGACTGGCGAAACCAGGAAGCGCATGATGATTTTGCGCGGCTTGCCGCTGTCGCCTTTTTCAGCATAGCCGTTGAGGATTTCCACGTTTTTGACCGCGACCTTGTCCCCTCCAGCATCAATGTACGCCTGGCTGCTGGGGTCCAGTTTCATCTCTTTTGGATCGACAATCACTTCAGCGTCGTCCAGCTCACCCAGTTCTTTGATTTCGGGATTGGTGAATGCCGACTGTGCTGGCCCACGCCGTCCCAGTACATAGATATTGCGGACGTTGCTTTGCTTCAATTCTTCCAGGGCATAATCGGCGATGTCGGTTTCGTAGAGTTCGTCAGCGGTCTGCGCCAGGATACGGGTGACATCCATGGCGACATTGCCCAGGCCAATGACCGCCACATTCTGCACACTCAGATCGAACTTCGCGTCCCGATAATCAGGATGCGCGTTGTACCAGGCGACAAACTCCGTCGCGGCATGGCTGCCTAGCAGGTCCTCGCCGGGAATATCTAGCTGACGGTCACTCTGCGCGCCCACAGCGAAAATCACAGCGTGATAATACTGCTGCAAATCTTCCAGGGTGATGTGCTTGCCAAATTCCACGTTGCCAAAGAAGCGGAAGCCTGGCTTGCTGGCGATGCGTTCATAGACTTTGGTCACAGACTTGATCTTCGGATGGTCGGGCGCAACCCCGCCGCGTACCAATCCAAACGGGGTTGGCAGCCGGTCGAACATATCAATTTCCACAACCAGATTACTCTGCTTTTGCAGGTGCTCTGCAGCGTAGAAGCCGGACGGCCCAGATCCAATGATCGCGACCCGCAGGGGATGGGTGGCTGTGCCCAATGGTTCAGTCATGTGATTAGATTCTCTCATACTGGCTTACGATATGTAGTGCTTTTCACAATTTTAGTATAGCACTCCCTAAAATCGTAGAGGCGCACCATCTAAATTTTCTGATACATTATTCACAAAGTTTTTAGACGGGTGTCACCCTTTTAGGGGTAATATCAGGTCTTTTGGAAAATCTGTCAAGGTGACGAATTGTCCGCTGGCGTCGATGTAAAGCATATCCTCGATGCGCACCCCAAAACCCTGGTCAGGATAATAGACACCGGGTTCAATAGTAATCACATTCCCCACCTGCAAAATATCCTCCTGGCGTAGATGCGACATGGCTGGCGCTTCATGGATGTTGAGGCCCACGCCATGCCCCAGGCTGTGGACATAACCGTTCATCGTGCCGGGCTGACTGCGTTGGGTAGGATGTCCCTTGCTCTCAAGATAATCCAGCACGGCATCTTGCAGCGTGTGGGCCGGTTGACCGGGTTCGGCATAAGCTTCCAGCGAAATGTCGAAGGCTTCCATCACTTCGTCATAGGCTTGCTGCACGGCAGGCGGCGCATAGTCGATACACCATGTACGCGTCATGTCATGATGATAACCGCCGCCCAGTTGTCGCGGGAACAGGTCAAAAACAATGGCCTGCCCGGTTTTGAGCGGCGCATTATCCTGACCCCGGCTGTGTGGGAATCCGGCATCACGCCCCTGGGCGAAAATCATGCCCGTATCTTCCAGATCGTGATCGAGCAGTGCACGGCGGATAAACCGCTTGACATCGCCAATGGTGAGCGGCTTCCCTTCCTGATCCACCACCGTGTCGCCCTGCGCGTGGTGGCTGGCGATGTAATCCCACACCGCGCGGATCGCCGCGTTCGTTCCATCAGCAACCGCCTTGATGCGCTCGATCTCGTCCGCATCTTTGGTGATCGCCGCCTCGTCAAATAATGTCGTGCCGCTTTCCCCTACAAATTCATAGGCGGGCATCATTTCATTGAGTTCACGCGCCAGCTCGATATGTTCATTGGCCGCGCCTGTGCCATAAATGCCGACTCGTCCCGGTGGCACGGCTTCATGCTCCAGCGCGCGCTGCCAGAGATGCAGCATGGCGCGGCTGCGGTCGCCCTGTAACGCCTCGATGAGTTCGGCATAACCCAGGTCGTAAAAGGTGAGAACTTCAAGTTCGCTGGCCTTCGCTTCCTCGATCTCCATACTGTTAACGATCATGAGCGGGGCAGCACCGCGCTTTTTGAGCAGCAGACCGCCGGTCACTTTGGCACCGTTGGTCAGATAATCGCGAGGGGGGCAAAAATCATGGTCGCTCACGACGACCAGTGCTTCGAGATTGCGGACCGCCATCAAGCGGTCGAGATCAGATTTCATGGGATTCCTTTATCGTATAAAACGCTAGAGCGCGTCAGGCGCTTTTTACCCCTCATCTCCTCACCCGCTGAATGAAAGGGATGAGGTTGATTTGCTGATCAAATGAGTTCGGGCATGCCCGATTCAAGGCGTGCCGCAGCCTCCAATTCGGACAAGTCAATCAGGTTTTCAATCCACCATGTCACGCCTGCCGCCTGCCATTCCAGCAGGACTTCCTGCTGCTGTGCCGGTGCCAGATGATTAGACCTACCCTGCATAACGATGTCAAATGGGGAAGTCAATGTGCGCTGTGCCTGCACAAAGGACTGTATTTCACGCACATCGGCGGGCGTCACCTCTACATCCTGTCCCGCGGCATTCCGCTTCTCCAGCAGCACGCCGTCACATTTCAACACGCGCTGCATGGATTTTGTGCGCGGCCAGATGCCGACCACCCATAAGGGGATACGTGGCTGTTGGACGGGCCGGGGCGGATAATGCATCTCATCCAGCAGCGTGAGCTTGAGGTGAAAATGCTTTCCTGCATAATCGAAGGGTTTGCGCTGATAAAGCAGCGTCAGAATGTCGATGCTTTCGTCAAGCATCTCGGCGCGAGCGCGTGTATCGGTCACCTCATCGGGAAAACCCTGCCACCCCATCCACACAGCACCTGCGCCCAGACCTAGAATCAAGCGCCCATCCGACAGCCGATCCAGCGCCACTGACTCGCTGGCGACCTTCCACGGGCGGCGCAGCGGCATCGGGATAATCATAGTGCCCAGGCGAATCCGCTGCGTGACCATCGCAGCGGCGGCCAGCGCAATCATCGGATCCTCACACCAGATGGCATCGCCTATAAAACAGCCACCCCACCCGGCGGCCTCAGCGACCTGGCAAAGCCTCGCCGTGGAACGCGCCGAACCATAGGGTAACACGGCTCCAAATTTCATCAATCACCTTCTTCTAAAACGTGGTCGCAAGTCATAAATACAAGGTCCATTCTTCATCACTCGCGTCAGCGGAGTATGGACAGAAGCCCATCCCCCTATTTTAGCGTCAAAAGTTCATCACACCCTCTAAAGCCGCTTCTGGCGGGTGCCACGACGATAAGCCCGGATACCCAGGACAAGCGAAACCGTCGGCAGCCATACCATCCCAAACGCCGTAAACAGCGCGCTGATCACATCACGCTGCTGTCCGGCGGAATCGAAGGGGAAATGGTAGCCCACGACACCGCCAATTAGAAATAACGCCGCCGCAATCAGGAGAACAGAAGGTGTGGAGGATGACCGTTTGTCGAGCAGGATCGGCGCGCGGTCACGCCG
>JAIOHN010000460.1 GCA_019912985.1 Anaerolineae bacterium
TCGATATATCGTGCGAAAAAAAGAGCCTTACGGCTGTTTGTTGATGCTGATTTCATCGACCGCAACCACTGCCTCGACATAATCCGGCGCAAAGCTGCGCACGAGATACCCACAGCAAACCGTGATATGCTCCTGGTTAAGCGTATAAAAACGCTGGCGACCTTCTTCGCGTACCAACACCAGGTTCGCCTCTTCCAGTAGTTTGAGATGGTGGCTCACCGTCGGCTGCTTGACTTTGCCACCGAGCTTATCAACGATATCGTTGACGCTCAGCCAGACACAGCACAGGTGTGACATCATGGTCTGCCGCGTTTCATCGGCCAGGGCTTTGGTGAATTGCAGTTGGTCAATGTTCATAAATCCCATTATATTGATAAACATCAATATGTCAACAGGTTTTCCCCCTTTGTAGGCATATTCCAATAAATTGCATTATGATAAATAGGATCTTTCGAAAATCCGGGTATATATTTTATGCTGCCACGTGTGTTTATCAGCTACAGTCGTGCCGATGAGGTATTTGCTCGTCGGCTGGCGACGTCGCTGTCTGAAACAGGGATGGATGTCTGGATTGATGTCGAGGACATCCCGGCGGGGATGAAGTGGAGCAGCGCTATCCAACAGGGGTTGGATTCCGCTGTCGTGATGCTGGTCCTCATCTCGCCGGAATCCATGGCGTCCAGAAACGTCGAGGATGAATGGCAGTATTTTCTGGATCACGACAAGCCGGTAATTCCGGTGCTGCTGCGTCCGGCGAAAATCCATTTCCAGCTCAACCGCATTCAATACATTGATTTTCACACACAGAATTATTACACGGCGATCAATCAGCTTTATGGCGAGTTTCAGCGTAAGGGCATTGAACTGGGGCAGATGCCGAATGTCCAGCAAAAGCCCCCAATATCGCACGTACCACCCCAGACGCAGGGATCGCCTACGCTGGTCACCACCGCGCCGCGTATTCCTCCCTCGTCCACCACCTCATCCAGCCAGCGCAGCCGCCTGCTGCCGGTCGGCGTGGTGGGATTGGGGGTGATTGTCGTGCTGGCGGTGGTCGGTGTCCTGATTGTCACCAACCGTCCCACTGACGAGCAAACACCAACTCAGGCCACGGCCCCGACAGAGATTGCGGATCAGGCCCAGGCCACGGAGGCCACTGGAGAACGTGACGACGATAACGATGGCCTGACTGCAGATGAGGAACGCGAATGGGGCACCAATCCGAACATACCAGACTCCGATAATGACGGGCTGCTGGATGGTGAAGAGGTGAATTTCACTGGCACAGACCCGCTAAACAGCGATACAGATGGAGATGGTATTTTCGACTCAGAAGATGATGATCCGCTGCACCCGCCGGAAGCCACGGCAACCACCGCGCCAACCGAAATCCCGCTCGGTTATCCGGGCAGGCCGGTCACCCATAATGGCGATTGGTCGCCGGTTTATGGCAGCGGCACGACCGACGGCATGGTCCTGGTTCCAGTCGGGCAGTTCACGATGGGCGCGACCAATGCGCAGGCGCAGACTGGCATCCAGCTGTGTCCTGGCAGCATTGATCAGGGAACCTGCATCAATCTGGTGCAGGACGAAGGGCCGCAAACCACCATCGCTTTTGAGCGCCCCTTCTGGATTGACATCACCGAAGTCAGCGAAGGCGCAACTCAACTGCCGCGCGATAACGTCACCTGGCAGGAAGCACAGCAAATTTGTCAGGGATTGGGAAAGCGCCTGCCGACAGAAGCCGAGTGGGAATATGCCGCGCGCGGGCCAGATGGCCTGTTGTTCCCCTGGGGCAATGAGTTCGACAGCTCGCGTCTCAACATCTGCGATGCCAACTGTTCGCTGGATTGGCGCGTGAGTAGCTACAATGATGGCGCAGCGGAACGGTCGCGTGTGGGAAGTTATGCAAACAACGCTTCGTGGGTTGGCGCGCTGGATATGGCCGGGAATCTATGGGAATGGACAAGCAGCATTTACCGGAGCTATCCTTATAATCCCGGCGATGGGCGTGAAAATGGCAATGATTTCAACAGCCCACGGACACTGCGTGGCAGTTCCTGGAACTGGATTGCGCTGGATGCACGCACGGTCGCCCGTGATGATCCGGTGCAGGCGCGCAGCCCGTGGTATGGTTTTCGCTGTGTCCGTGATTGGCAACCGGGCGATACGTCGCGTTAACCACGCCATGTATCGTATTTACATACCAGAACACAACCACTTTCCAACTTGATGAGTCGTTTGGGGACGTAGAGCAGCATATAATAGAGAAACGACACATCAATACCGGTAAAGATAGTTTTTGAAATTTGGGGAACGGGTAATCCCAATGACTTCTTCATTGATTGGTCAGAGGCTTGGCAAATACGAGATTATTGAACTGCTCGGCCAGGGGGGTATGGCGACAGTTTATAAAGGCTACCAGCCGGATATTGACCGCTTCGTCGCGGTCAAAGTGCTCCCCCCGCACCCCGGTCAGGATGCGCAGTTTATGGAGCGGTTCCGGCTGGAAGCGCGTACCATCGCTCAACTTCAGCATCCGCACATCCTGCCTATGCACGATTATGGCAACGACCATAACATCCTCTATCTGGTGATGGCCTATGTCGGCGGCGGTTCGCTGAAAGACAGGATCAGCGAAGGGCCAATGCCGCTGAGCGAGGTCGAGGTGATGCTGCGGCAGATCTCTTCTGCGTTGGATTATGCGCACCGTCGTGGGGTAGTTCACCGCGATATTAAGCCGGATAACATCCTGTTGGATAGCGAAGGTCACGTGATGCTGGCGGATTTTGGCATCGCCAAAATTCTGGAAGGCGAAACGGGCCTGACGACAACCGGCGGTGTGTTAGGCACCCCCGCTTATATGTCACCAGAGCAAGGCCAGGGCCTGCCGGTGACTCATCAGGCGGACATTTACTCGTTGGGTGTCATCGTCTTCGAGATGCTCACTGGCAGAGCACCCTTCTCTGCCGATACACCGATGCAGGTAGTTTTGAAACACATCACCGAACCGGTGCCGAATATCCTCCAGGAAGTCGAGGATTTACCGCCAGCGCTGGAACCAGTGATGCGCCGGGTGCTGGCAAAGAACCCGGAGGAGCGTTACAGCAGCGCGATGGATTTCGCGCAGGACTTTTTGCGTGCGATCCACCAGGGTACGACAGCGATTAAGCTCAAGCCGTCGATGATCCCGCCAGCAATCCAGGTGACGAGCAGTGCTCAACCCTCGACCAACCCATCAGTAGTACCACCGCCGCAGACACCTACTGGCGAAATGCGTCCCGCTGGCGCACTCACCAATCCGCTGGTGCTGCTGGGTGGTTTCGCCATCATCGCCATTGCAATGGTCGCGGTGGTGATGTTAGTGGTCAGCAACACTGGCCCACGAGCAGCAGCGCCAGCAAGCGTGCCAACCTCCGCACCGACAGCTATCCCTACCAGCGTGCCAGTCGTCGATACGGCACCCACCGAGGCACCGCAAGTTGCTGTGCCGCCGCAGTCCTCCCAGCCTATGCGGGGTCGTGTCAATTTCAGTACCGCGCGTGACCTGGGAGATACAGTCAATGTTCAGGTGAATACGCTCACCGCACCGCCGAATGGCATGGTATACGCAATCTGGCTGCAAAACACCACCGACCAATCCGTTCTCGGTATGGGCCAGCTTCAGATTGATGCCTCAGGCAGCGGTATCCTGCGCTTTACCGACCGCGAAGGCCGCACGCTGCCCGCCATGTTCAATGCCGTGCTGATCACGCAGGAAAGCAGCATTGGCGATGCGCCTACCGGGCCAGTAGTTTACAGCGGGCAACTACCAGAAGCCGTGCCGCAAACTCTGTACGAAGTCTTTGTACATAACCAGCAGGTCGCGGATTCGCGCATCCCGGCGGAAAGCCTGTTTGATGGCGCACGCACGGTAGCCGAAACCGCGATGACGCATACCAGCATTGACCACTCACCGCATACCGTTTTCTGGCTGCACAATCGTAGCGAACATACCATCAACGTCCTGCGGAGTTCGCAGGAAGATTATGACCAGAACGAAGTCGCGGAGAATCCGGGCTTCGATGTTGGATTGGGGACGCTGCTCGATTCGATTGGCGCGGGGCTTGATAATGTCGCACAAGCGGCGGCTGGGGATACGCACCTGCAAGAAAGCACGCAGCGGCTCAACTTCTGCCTCTCCAACGTCCGCAAGTGGCAAAATGAGCTCATCGACAAGGAGATTGACTGGACGACACGCACCGATCTATCCGATGACGATGTGCCCGGTATTCAGGCGGAGATCAACAGCGCAGCAGAGTTAATCGGCTACATGCTTAACGGAGAAGACTTCAACGGCAATGGCCGGATCGAGAATTTCCCCGGTGAGTGCGGGCTGGCACAAATCCCGGAGATTGGCATCTTGATGGGCAGCATCGACATTCATGATGCGACCTAAGGATCAACTGCTTTGAACTTCGAAAAGGGCGACCCATAACGCGGTCGCCCTTTTGTATTGCTGCTTACAGTGCCTGCTTTACCAACTGCTCGATGTTGCTTTGCGGATGCGCACCAACCAGCTTGCCAACCGCTTTTCCACCTTTAAATAGAATCAGTGTGGGAATGCTGAAAGTCTGGTACTGCTGTGCGGTGCGCGGGTTTTCATCCACGTTCACTTTTGCCACTTTCAACTGCCCCGCATATTTCTGGGCGACTTTTTCCAGCACTGGCGCGACCATGTGACACGGCCCGCACCAGGGTGCCCAGAAATCGACCAGTACCGGCACATCACTTTGCAACACATCTTTTCCAAAACCGGCATCAGAGGTATGCACGGGTGCTGCGCCACTCGCCTGCCGGGTCTCCGCCTCAGTGACCGTCTCCAACGGCTTCGGTCCCATCCCCAGCAGGAAATTGACATGATCATCCACATCTGCCGGGCGAATGTGGCTGGCCTTTGACTCAACCGCTCCCTCATCCAATGTGAGTAACGCAGGCAGCCCGGGCCGACCATATTGAGCATAGGTTTGCGAATTTTCGGAAGCGTTGACTCGCGTCACCAGGATTTCGCCAGCATGTTCACGGGCCGCACGGTTGAACGCAGCATCCAGCGCGGCATCCGGACGATCGTAGAGATAAAGCACCACCGGTAAAGTTTGATTCAATACTTTCGAAAGACTGTTGTCATCTGTCGTAATGGGCGTATCAAACACAGGCATCAGGCATACTCCTCTATGAACTTCATGAATTTTTGACGCGCCGGAATGCAAAATTCGTACATTTTTATACTTAAATCCCCATTTTCCGCTAATAATGTTTAAGAAGTCACCAGGGATTACCAGGAAGCGCATAATATGAATAAACACACCAATATTGAAGTTCGAACCTTTCACCAGATGCAGCGCCACAATCCGAGTAAGCATTTGTTGCTGGATGTCCGCGAGCCAGAAGAATACATCATGGGGCATATACCCGGCTCAGTCAACGTGCCGCTCAGCGATTTCACCGCCTACATCCCCAAGATCCCGTGTGATCAGCAGGTGGTGGTCGTGTGTGGGCAAGGCATCCGCAGCGGGATCGCCGCGCGATACCTGGATGAAGCAGGCTATGATGTCGTCTACAATCTCATTGGTGGCGTCTCGGAATGGATGCAGCGCGGGCTGGACATCGAAATCTAGCATCACCCGGCAACCGCCTCCTGAACGTCAGCTTGACGTAGGGCAGTGGACGTGAAGCTAAAAATACGATGGGGTATAAATAAGAAACAGCCAACCCATAGTCTCAGGAGACTTGATTATGCTTTTTCGCCGCGCCTGCCCCTTCCTGCTTTTTCTGCTCATGCTGGCCGCATTCCCTGCCGCCGCCCAGGATACTGTGGCCGATGCGGGTGAGCAATATGGCCTCAGCGAAGCGCAAATCCTAGCCTATGAAGTGCCTGACTTCGATCAACTGACCGTTGATCCCAAACTGCTGCACGACCGCAATTATATGAAAGTCACCGAAGCACTCAACGTCTACGATGCGCCGAATGGCAATGTCACGCGTACGCTAGATGCAGGCTTCAATTTCCTCACCACTTTCAATGCCCAGGATGGCTGGACGCAAATCAATAACAGCGAATGGGTACCAACTGCCAATCTCACCAACACCAATTATGTGGTGTCCGAGTTTACCGGCGTGTTTCTGCCCGAAGCGCCGCTGCAATACAGCATCGCCTGGGTATTGGGCAACGTCTATGCCAGTGAGTATCCGGGTGGCCCGGCGCTGGAAACCAATGAGCTTTTCTATCGCTATAAAATGGTAAATCTGTTTGATGTCTATGAGCTGGATGGCTGGCGCTGGTATCAGGTCGGCCCTGACCAGTGGATTGAGCAGCGTAACATCGCCAAATATATTCCCATCGAGCAGCCTGAGGATGTCGATACCGAACGCTGGGTGAGTATTGATCTCTACGAGCAGGTGTTGACTGTCCACGATGGCGAGCAGCCGATCTTTGTCACCCTCATCAGCAGCGGGCTTCCACGTTGGCCCACTTATGAAGGGCTTTTCCACATTAATTATCGCAAAACCCGTGAACAGATGTCATGGGGAACACCGGGCGACGACTTCTATTATCTGGAAGAAGTCCCGTGGACGATGTATTTTGATGAGGGACGTGCGCTGCATGGCGCATACTGGCATGATGGCCTGGGCTACCGCCGCAGTCATGGCTGTGTCAATATGTCGATCACGGATGCCCACTGGTTGTATCAGTGGGTCGCGGAAGAGTTTGACACCTTCGAGTCGCCCGATATGGAAAGCGGCCCGGCGGTGTATGTCTACAGCAGCGGCGAATATGTAGAGTAATTTGCGGGGCTGTCCTGGGGGCAGCCTCGCCTTTATTTAGATTCTATAACGTTGGCGTCAGTCAGGCGTCATGTTGGCGGTATGTAGAAGTCCATTTTGGTGCATTAAAGTAGCATACACTATAGTTAGATATTTCAAATCGGGGAGCCAAATCATGAAACGCGTGGCAATCTTCACTGTCATTACCTTCAGTTTGCTGCTCCTGGTTGGCCTGGGGCTGCAACCTGCAGCCGCGCAAAGTGCCGCCTGGACAGCAGAATACTTCAACAATCCCAATCTCGGGGGCGCGCCAGCCGTGATCCGTACCGAGGGCGGCCCGGCCAATAACTGGGGCTATGGTTCGCCAGCGCCAGGAATCCCGGTGGATGACTTTTCCGCCCGCTGGACAGCCACCGCTTATTTGCCGGGTGGCAGCTATGTGCTGGCGGTCAAAGCGGATGACGGCGTTCGGGTCGCCATTGATGGCGTGCTGTATATCAATCGCTGGTCCCCTGCCACCGGCCTGACCGATACCGCAATTGTCAATCTCGCGCCGGGAAATCACAGTTTCGTGGTCGAATACTACGAGGCCAGCGAACTCGCTTTCCTTGAGTACAGCTTCACGCAGGCGGGCGGTGGTTACCCGCCACCAACACAGCCGCCACCAGCAGGCACCTCCGTAACGGTCACGGCTTATACGCTGAATGTCCGCGCACAGCCCAATGCCTGGGCGCAGATTCTGGGGCAGATCAATTATGGCACAGTCTACCCGGCGATCGGTCGCAATTACGACACGAGCTGGATTCAGGTCAATATCAACGGCACGATTGGTTGGGTCAGCCGCACCTACGTCAGCGGTTATGGATTAGAAGCGCTGCCGATTACCGATGGCGGCAATCCTTACCCGCCCACGCCCACACCGATCCCACCGCAGGGCGCTTACGCGACGGTTACGGCCTATGCGCTCAATGTGCGCAACGCACCCAATCCTTACACGGGCGCGATTATCACCCGAGTCTATAACGGGCAGACCTACCAGGCCGTCGGACGCAATGCCGACACGAGTTGGCTGCAGCTCAACATCAATGGCACCATCGGTTGGGTCAACAGCTCTTATGTGACCGGCTACGGCTTTGAAGCCCTGCCGATCACCGACAACTCCAACCCCAACCCGCCGCCAGTCATCTCCTACGCGACGGTGACGGCCTACTATCTCAACGTGCGCAGCGCTCCCTATCCCTACGCACAGCGCCTGACGGTGATCGCCCGTGGGCAGACGTATCCGGCGGTTGGCCGAAACGCGACCAGCACCTGGATCCAGTTGAATGTCAACGGCACCGTTGGATGGGTCAACGCCGGCTGGGTTTCGGTATCGAACCTGTACAGCCTGCCAGTGACAGGCTAAACGCTACCAACAAACCACGGGGCGATAAAAATCGCCCCGTTTTCTTTAGCGCTTCTTTTTGCTCTTTTTCTTCCTGCGCCTGATCGACGGGCCTTTGACAGGCCGCTCCTCATCCCCCTCGTCAAGCTCATCTTCCTCGATGACCCGCGAGAGTTCCGGCGAGGACCGCAGTCCCAACTTGATCTGCATCTCATCCCATGACCCGGCGACCTCGGTATCCACCTGTTTCGTCATGTAGATTTTCGTGACCAGTTCAACGATGTCGGCCTCGGCGTTATTCAGCAGGCGAATCAGAAACGCGTTTAGCAGCGGCGAATTTTGCTCATACCGTTCAAGTTGTTGAATCACAATCGATTCGCACAGGTCGTATACCAAGCCGCCATTCCAACGCCCCACACCAATAAGCAGTCCTCCCGCCAGCGACCGGGGGACATCCTCGCGCGAGGCATCCTCAAGATAGTTCTTCAGAGGCGTAATGGCAGGCGTACCAAACATGCCCATCACGGTGGGCATCTCTTCCATAATCACGAAGGGGTTGTAATGATCGAGAAGCGAGATGAGCGGCTCAATGGCTTCATTCACATGCAGTTGTGCCAGCCGCCGCCAGGCATGTACCGGGGCCAATGATGCCACTTCATCAGGCGCGCCAAGCAGACGGCGGTCTGTAGCCAGCCGGATGAGATCAGGGATGTACTGCTTGCCGAGATGGAACTCATGATAGTTGCCATCGTAATCCCCGCCCAGCGTCATCAAAGGATAGAACGCTTCAGGGTAATCGAAGGTGTAGGGCTGCTTCTGATACCCCGGCCCACGCACGACACGCCCTGGGGTCGCGCCGGTATGTTCGGCATCTTTGAGCACCTGCGCACCGTTGACAAAGACATGCACCATCCCAGTTGCATACTGGTGCGGGTTCTCCGGCGTGGCATGATCCTGCACTGCTTCAGGATCAAACACCACCACATCGGCGTAATAGCCTTCGCGCAGCCAGCCGCGTTTTTCGATCTTGAGGTTAGCCGCCGGGAAAGCGGAAAGCCGCCGCACGGCTTCCTCCAGCGGGATGACCTTCTCGTCACGGGTATACTTCCCCAACACCCGCGCGAATGATCCATAAGCGCGGGGATGCGGGATGGTGTTGAGGAACACACCCTCCGGGGCCATCGACTGCCCGTCCGAGCAAAACGCCACCCACGGCAGCGCCACCTGCTTGCGCAGGTTATCTTCCGACATGCTGAAGTACATCGTGAAGATGCGGCTGTTGTCTTCCAGAATCAGATCGAGTACGGTGTCTTTGGCGGAGGTGCCGCGTTCTTTGATGACCTCCGACAGCCGCTTGCCCTGCAGATGCCGCAGCGCTGGATTTTTGAAGCCCGCCACCAGGATATTCTCTGGCGAGTTCTCAACAAACATATTCTCCCAGTCATCTGAGGGAGTCACCATATCGGCCTTGATACGCTCACGCGTTTCCGGGTCACGCAGGCGTTCCATCAAGGCATTGTGACCGCCATCATGCGCCCACGGCGGCAGGCAGGCATCCAACCCCGTGCCGGAATAGGGATAGGTGTACATATCCGCGACCACATGCAGGCCGTTCGCTCTCGCGTCTTCGATCCTGTCAATCGCCTGATCCATCTTGTCCCAGTTGGAGCGTCCGGCTGCTTTCAGGTGATAGATTTCGCCCGTGACATTGGCTTCATCCACAATATCCAGAAATTCATCCACCGCTTCCAGAAAAGCGCTGCCCTCGCTGCGCAAATGCGAGATATACATGCCATCGTAACCAGCCACCACCTTCGCCAGTTCTTTAATCTCATCGGTGGTGGTATATACCGACGGCGCGTAGATCAACGCCGCCGAGAGGCCCATCGCGCCCTCTTCCATCGCCTGCCGCAGCAGGTCCTGCATCTGGTGCATTTCCTCATGCGTCGGATGGCGGTCCTCGTAACCAATCACGTAGACACGCAGCGTGGATAAACCGACAAAGGAGGCCACATTGCACGAAACACCGCGCTTTTCGAGATACTCAAGGTATTCGCTAAGTGTGTTCCATTCGATGTCGTAATGGATGTCGCTCTCGCCCAGGTAGGTACCGGGACCGGTTTCCTTCATCGCTTCGTTGAGCGGCCCCCACGATTCATCCTCACCCATCACTTCCAGCGTCACTCCCTGCCGGATTTCGCTCTGGGAGCGGCCATCTTCAATCAGGGATTCAGTGGCCCAGCTCAGCATGTTGATAAAACCGGGCGCGACCGCCAGCCCGCTGGCGTCAATCTCGATTTCAGCACTCGAATCGGGTGGCAGCTGGCCGATAGCAGCGATGGTATCCCCCTGGATGGCGAGATCGCCCACCACAGGCGGGTTGCCGCTACCGTCGTAAAGTGTCCCGTTGCGAAGAATCACATCATATTGTTGTGGCATTATGTCTTTCCTATAGTGGCTTGTGACCGATAGCGATCAGGTGCGGGCTGGCGCCCATAATGGCAGGCTCCGTCTCAATCAGGCGCACAAACTCAAGCATGGTTTCGCGCTTGACGGCGTCTTCCCAGTGCAGATCAAAGTCCGCGTTGAGCCAGGCGGGACCTTCGACCGCCAGTGTGGTACGCCAGTCAAAACCTGCGGCTTGCACCTCATCCCCCAGTTCAGTCGGGTAATGAAAAAAAGCGGTGGTAAAGTAACGCGCATTCGGCGTTGGGTTGCGATGCTGTCCATCTTGCAGATCACGCCGGACAATATCCTGAAAAACCGGATCAGCCATAAAATCACGATGAACGCCGGAAAACAGCGAGGCAAAGCGTGAGATGGCTGCGGCAATCACCACGCCACCCGGCCTGAGCACACGATACGCCTCACGCAGAGCTTGCACCCGGTCCTCCCGCTCGATGAGATGATACAGCGGTCCCAGCAGCAGTACAGCATCCGCCTGCTGGTCATCGAATGGCAGTGCTCTGGCATCGCCAACTGCGATACTGGCAAGCGGCGGCTGTCCCTGTGAGAACTTTGCCGCCTGTGCCACATGCAGCGGCATCAGATCAATCAGATGCACCTCATAGCCAAGGGACGCCAGCCACAACGCATAGACTCCCGCACCGCCGCCGACATCAATTACCGTGCCGCTGGTAGGCAGATAGCGCTGTAGAATCTCCTGTGTGCGGATCAATTCCAGCTTGCCCGCACCGTGCAGCAGGCGATCCTGCTCCTGCCCCAGGTCATAATAGGCTTCAAATAACGGCATTTCGTCTCCCAACTTGGCGACCGTTACACCTCGATCTCTGATTCCTCGTGCCGCATGGCACAGTCTTCACTCGTGCGCTCCACTTCAACCGTGACGTGCTCCAGGTTTAAATCCTGTGTGATCGCTCGTATGGTCTTGCGAATGCGCAGCATATCCGCATACGATGTTTCATCCGGCACCACCAGATGCGTGGTAAACACATTATGCTCGCCATCCAGCGACCACAGGTGCAGGTGATGGATTGATTCGACCCCTTCGATCCCAAGCAGCCTCTGTCGCAGCTCGCCCAGGTCAACCTCCTGCGGCACGGCCTGCAAGAAGAGACGGGCCGAATCATACAGGCGGCGAAGGACGTTAACCAGCACGTAAACTGTGATGAGTATCGAAAGGATCGGGTCGAGAATGGGGAGGTCCACAAATACGGCGACGATCCCGACCACCAGCACCGCCGCCCAACCGAGGACATCTTCCAGCAGATGCCAGCCTACCACCTGCGCATTAGCCGATTGATTGCGGCGCAGCCGCAGAGCGGCAAATCCATTCACCGCGACCCCAATCACGGCAAACACGATCATGCCGGGTGCGTTAAATGGCTCCGGGTCAATCAACCGGGGAATGGTTTGCGAGAGTACCAGCAGCGACCCCACGATTAACACCAGAGCGTTAATCAATGCACCTAAGAGCGAGAAGCGCCGGTAGCCGTAAGAATAACGCTGGTCGCTGCCACGGTTGGCATAATTTTCCAGGAACCAGGCTAATCCCAGCGAAAAACTGTCACCCAGGTCATGCACCGAATCCGATAAGATCGCCACGCTGTTAATCAGCAGCCCGCCGATAATCTCAAGAATAGTAAATCCCAGGTTGAGGAAGAAGGCGAGCCGGATATTATCGGGATTATGGTTATGCTGATGAGACATTTTGTCCTCTTTCGCTCAATGGTCAGATCGCAGAGTTACGATG
>JAIOHN010000461.1 GCA_019912985.1 Anaerolineae bacterium
TCACCGGAGACCCCGTGGCGATCGCGGCCTGGCAATTGATGATCGGATTCGCCGCCATCACGCTGTGCCAGCCGTTCATCGAGGGATCATGGCCGGTGTTGACCGCATCCCCTGCGGCCATGGTGTCGGTCGCCTTCACGGGCGTGGCCGGCTCCGGGGTTGCCTACATCATCTGGTTCGCGAGCGTGCGGCGCCTGCCGGCCGCGACCGCATCACTCGGAATTCTCGCCGCGCCGGTGATCGGCGTCATCGCCTCGGTGATCGTGCTGGGCGAGCGTCCGTCCTTGCCCGACATCGTCGGCTTCGCGCTCATCCTCGCGGCCGCGGCCTGCGTGCTGCTCCAGGGCCAGGAGGCTGCGCGGGTCCAGCCGGAACCGAGCTAAGGACACCTGCAGGGATAACCGCTACGGTTCTCTGGGGATGCGTGGCTTGATCGTATAGTTCCACTCAGGATGGAATGCATCGCCCTGGATGTCGAGAAGCTTCATCTCGGCTTTCTTGATTCGGATGCCCTTCTGGTAGGTCCGCTCGTCGAGTGCGCACTCGACCTTGAGGCCGGTTTTCGTCGTCGTAGCACCGATCAGCTCGACGACCGCCATCCGGCTCTCCAGGGGCTGGCCGCGCCAGTTCTGCGTGATGTGGCAGAACATGCGGTGCTCGATCCGGTTCCATTTGGACGTACCCGGCGGATAATGGTGCACTCGCAGCGTGAGCCGGCTCTCGTCTGCGAGCTTCTGCAGCTCCACTTTCCACAGCCTGACGCGCGCCCCGTTGGAGCCGCCGCAATCCGCCGTGATGGTCAGCTCGCGCATGTGCGGATAGCGCTTGGCTCCGATCCGCTCGATCCACGTGCGGATCGCGTTGACTGCGAACTCGGCCGTGTCGCTCGTGATCCCGAGGCTGACCCAACCGGCGTTGGCGCCGACGTCATAGACGCCGTAGGGGACGACCTTGCCGAGCGCCTTGTCCTCGAAGTCGTGGACCTTGACGCGGTGGGGATCACCCTTGGGCCGATAATCGCTGCCGCCGTTCTTGAAGTTGCCGACCAGCTCCTTCTTCTTCGTGTCGACGGAGATCACCGGCTGTCCGGCCGACTGAGCGGCCACGACCTTCGCGTTGATGTGCTCGAACTGCGCGTTGCGATCTGGACGACTCGCGCCTTCGTGCGTCTTGCGATTGAATTGGCGCGAGTATTCGAGCTTCTCCTCAAGCAGCTTGGCAACGGTGTTGGCGCTCACCTCGTGGCCACCCTCGTTGAGCGCCGCGGCAAGCTTTGCAGGGCTCTTCGACACCCATTTGAGGGCGCGCATCGGATCGCCCATCGTCGCCGGCTCGGCAAGGCGCTGCAGATCCGGCACCAGGGTCGGGTCGCGTTCGCAGAGCGGCTTCGGGCCACCGCCCTTGCGGCGCACACGGCCCTCGGGCAACGGCCCTTCCTCGAGATCGTCCTCGCCGCGGTTGATGGTGGAGCGGGCGAGCCCCGTGATCTTGCTCACGATGATGAGCGCCCCGTGCCCGGCGGCCCGAACCTCGTTAGCGGCGAACAAGCGCTGTCCCCGCTCGTCGAGCTTGCAGCCCAGCGTTTCCCAGCGCAGTCTGATGCCGTCCCGGTCGATCATGCCGACGGCACGTACACCTGTTCGCGCAGCCCAGGAATCCGCCCGAGTCGATTCGCCGCACGCCCACGGATCACGATTCACTTATCGTTGCAGGTGTCCTTACCGAAGGCGTTCGTTATTTTCTGCCACGGCTTAGGCGCGAGCGGCCACGACTATTCCGAGATCTCCAGCCACTGGGCGGCCAATGGTTATCTCGTGATCCATCCTACCTTCCCTGATTGGGTCGGGGCTGTCGTGGCAGCCGAACCCGAACTCGGCGTCGATGCGGCCGATGACCTCAGCGGCTGGACTTCTGATCCCCGCATACGGCCGCGCATGTACGAGATCCTGCACACCCCGTTTCACTGGTTGGAGCGCGTCCGGATCGTGCGTGGGGTGCTTGATGCGCTGGGTTCGGTTCTGGCGTCCACCTGCGGACAACTGCCTGCCCCGATCCCCGGCGCAGTTGCCGGTCATTCCTTTGGCGCCTACACCTCTCAGCTG